>JADJEE010000006.1 GCA_016709225.1 Deltaproteobacteria bacterium
GTTATTCGCTACCCCGGAGGGGTGTGCGATATCGCATGTTGGCACGGCGCATGATGCGCAGCGGCATCAAGCGCGCGCGATCACGTACCGAACGAACCCGTTGGCCGCCGTGGTCGCGGTCAGGCGCAGCGTTTCGTTCTCTGCGCAATGCAGAACGCCCGTGCTAGCGAATGCACCGACCGGGGTATCTGCAGTGACCTCCTGCGTACCCATCAATGCCGTGCTCGCGCTCGACCACGAGTATTCGCCCGCCGCATCGAGGGTCAGCAGATAGCCGAGCACCACGATGCGATAGCCGGCACCCGGTGCGGCCACGATCGTGGTGACCGTGGTGATGTTGCTGACCGATTCCTGCTGAATGTCGTTGACGCTGTACTGCATGGTATCAATCGGCCATCAAGCACGTGCTCAGCAGCGCGACCGAGCCCGAGGATGCGTCAGCGACATCGGTCACCGTGATCACGTCGGCCGTAGTCGACTGCTCTCGAATGATCGCGTACCCGCGACCGAGGTTGGCGGGCAGCAGGTCGGTACCGTCGAGGTCGTACGGGTCGGGCCACGCCTGCGAGCTGCCGTCGTAGGGCATCGTCGAGGTGGGCAGCGAGACGAACTCGACCAACGATCGCAGGCCACCGACCACCCAGTCGCTGGGCAGTAGGTCCGGGCTCGCGCCCTGGTCGTACAGACGCTCGCCGTCGGGGCCGTCGATGCCCGAGTTCAAGTCAAACAGGATCTCGCACGTGGTCGGGATGCCGCCTGCGATGCGCCCGAAGCCGAAGCCGAAGGACACGTACGGGTCGGCCACCACGTCGCTGCCGATCGGCACGGGCGTGGCGAAGGTCGTCTCGGTGTACGCGTTCGGGGTCGCGGTGTCGAAGCCTGCGAGGCCCGTGTCGGCGAGCAGCGTGGGGGCCGAACTCGGCGGGTTGCTCGTGTCGGGCCAGCTGTAGACGCCGATCGTCGCGTCCTCGGCCGCATCGACGACGCCCATCGCGTAGCCGGCTCCGTGGTAGGCCACGCGCTCGAGCTCGGGCGTCAGCTGGCGGTAATGGAAAGTCTCGCCACCGTTGCCCGCGGCGTCGGGAACGTCGCTGGTCGGGGTCTCGCCGGCGGCGTCGCGCTGGCAGCCCCATTCGGCGTAGATCGAGCCGTCGCCTGGGAAGCCGTCACCGGTGCCGCCCTCGACGTCGCACTCGACGATCAGGCCCACCAGCGAGGTCACGCCGAAGCTGCCCGTGATGGTCGGCGATGCGCTCGAGGGGAACGACGCCGTCGGGTCGTTGCGCGAGCCCTCGATCAGCAGGTTGTCGCCGTCGACGAGATCGCCGAAGCGGCCGCCGTTGCCGTGGAACAGGTAGCCGAGGTCGCCGCTCGAGCCGTCATCGCAGACGCCGATCCACGCGTCGTCGCCGATGGCGCACGGGATCGCGGTCGGGAGCGGGAGGACGATCGGCTCGTATCCGTTCGCGCTGCCCGTCGCCGATCGACCCGCGTCGACGATGTCGGTGATCGTGCCGGGCGGGTCCGCATAGGCGCCACCGAGGCCGACAGCGCAGCGGCCCCGAAAGCCGCCGATGCCGTAGTACTTCACGCCGGTGATCCGCGCTCGCGTACCGTCGGCGACTTCGGATCCGTCTCGGTTGCGTGCGCGAACCTCAGTGTGCACCCACGCGGTGCCGTCGACGATGCCCGCACCGTCTCGTCGGCCCTGCTGCGCGCCGGCGGTGCCTGAGCGCCCGCCATCGATGGCCGCGCCACCGACGATGCCGCTGCTCGCGTTCGGCACCGTGACGCGGTAGCGCGTGACGCCGTCGACCGTGGCCGAGTCGACGCTCGCGCTGTGGCCGAAGTCGGCGAGCAGCTGGGCTGCGATCGCGTCCGCGACCTCCTGGCTCGTGTAGTCCGTGCCCGGGGTGAGCACCACGGTCGCGAGGCTCGCTCCGAACAGCGCGTCGACGTCGAGGGTCGGGTCGCAGCCGCTGCCGTGACGGATCGTCCAGCAGTACTGCGTGCCGCTCAGCGTGTACGCACCCCACGCGCGCGCGAGCCGGCCACCGATCATGCGGTGACGGGCCCACGCAACGGCGTCGGGCCTCGTCGACGATAGCGCCGTCGACGAGGGGATCACGAAGCGGACGGCCATGGACTAGGCGATCGGGAAGCCGTCCGTGAAGGGATTCGCGAGCTTCCAGTAGACGAGCACGCAGGTGATCGTGCCGGTCACCGCCGCCACGTTGCCGCCGGTCGACACGAAGTCCGCGACGGGGACGTACGCGGTCGCCTCGAGCGTCAGCGGGGTGTAGGCGCCGGGGAAGTCGAGCCAGTCACCCGCCGCGGTCGCGAAGATGTCGGTCGCCGCAAAGAGCTCGTCGCTGTTGCCCGCGTCACCGATCGACACGGTCACCGCCGAGATCGCCGTACCAGCGATCGCGCTGTGCTGATAGACGTACGCCGCGAGCGGGCGTGCGTTCGCCGGGAACGCGTTGCCGTCGTTGTCGTCGGCGATCGAGATCGTCTGCGCCGTGTCGGCGTCGGTCAGCGCCGAGTCGAGCGTCAGCGTGCGGACGTGGAACTGCAGGCCCGCGAACGCGGCACCGAGCGACGCCTTCAGGGCGTTCAGCTTCGTGATCAGGATCTGGTCGTCGTCGATGCGCATGGGGAGCCTCAGTGCGTGATCGGGTCGTGGCCCGGACAGAGCGCGAGCAGTCGCGCGAGGAAATGCACGCGACGCACCTGCGCGGGCTCCACTTCGGTGCCGGCGACGCGATGCATCACGTTGCGGGGATCAGGATGGTGCGACAGGCCGAGCACGTGCCCGAGCTCGTGGGCGAGCACATTCGGTCGCGCAACTGCCCACAATCGGGGTCCGCACAATCGACGCGTGGCCTGGCCCGCGACCGCGACCTTGGACGCGACCGAGGACGCGTCCGCGACCTGGAACGTGGCTGGGGCCGACACCAGGGTCACGACCACGGCGCCCCGCTGGTCGAGCGTGGAGCTGCACTCGAGCCCCCACACGGTGCAGGCCGCAGCCGCGACGTCGTCCGCGGCCAAGGTCTGGACCGTGCGCGTGTCCTCGCTCACGTACGACACGTGCGGCGCGCCCGCACAGGCGGTGTCCGATAGGACACTGAGCGCCAGTGCAGCCGTTGCGCCCCAGCGCGAAAGTGCAACAATCCGTGTCAGCATGGCCAAGCGCGAAATCACACCGAACGTCGACGTCAGCCGGATCGAGGCGCAGCTCACGATCGCCCGGAAGGCGCTGGCCGATCTCGAGGCCGTGGCGGCGCAGTTGCCCGCGCTGCAGACGGAGATCACCGAGCTCGAGACCCGCCTAGCGCGAGCGCGCGACGTCGAGGACGACGCGGCCGTCGACATCGAGGCGTTGATCATGCGTGCCGCGGCCGTGACCGGAGAGATCACATCCACGGGTGTGCGCGCTCACGTCCCCACGATGCCCCCGCACACGATCGAGCGTGCGATCGGGCGTCTGGTCGCGGCCAGGCGCTTGGTCGAGACCGAGGACACGGGTCGGCCCACGCTCGGGCGCGGGCGCAGCCCGCGGGTCTACGCGGTGACAGGCGTCACGAGCGAGACCGAGCGCGTAGTCGAGCGCCGTGGATGACCTGGCGGCGCGACCCGGGGGCGATCGATCCTACGTCGACCTCTTGGGTTCAGACCCACACGAAGAATATGCACGCGGCGTGCCATGTGTGATTTCAAGGACTTACGCCTTGGCCCGCGTGCCGAGATCGGCACCCTGATAGCGTAGGTGCGGGCTAAGTGCTTGAAATCACTTTGTGCCGGCCTAGATCGCTTCGCCGACGATCCGGCACACGGCGCCCCTCGTCCGCGGCCGCGATCACGGCCGAGACCCAGTCCCAGTCCGAGACCCAGCGCTTACGGCCGTGGAGTTCCTCCTCACAGCCTCGGCGGCGAGCGCTGTGGTCGACGGTCGGGATCATGGCCGCGGCCTCGTCGTAGGCTGGGCCGTCGCTGGGGCAGCGCGGGTGGGGCAAGCTCCCGCGGTCCCGCAGCTCGGTCAGTGGGCGCGGGACGCGGAAGAGCCCGACGTCCTCGGCGCGCAGGCGGGCGTCCCAGTCCGAAGGCGGGGAGAACCAGGTCGACGCGGCGTCGCAGCGGTACCCACCGTCCGAGTCGCTGCGGGGTGGCTCAGCCAGGCGGTCGCTGGCGACGTCCTCCCCCTCGACCAGACGCTCAGCGGCCTCGAGCTCGTACACGGCGCCGTGCTGCCCGCACACGCCGAGGACTAGGATCTGGTCGACAGGCACACCCCGCACCAGCGGCTTCCGCCGTAGCGGATTACTCGGGTGGTGCCTCGCGGTGCTCCACCGGTCGAGGTCTTCGAGGTGCAGCAAGGCCACGCGGCCATCGGGGGCGGATAGGACGTACAGCATCGGGACACTCCAGCGGCGCAGTCGTGTTGGCGCTCACCACCGATACAATGCCACCGCCCCCCAGCGGTAACAAGACGTGCCGTTGTGATAGGACTCACCACGCACACCTTGACGTCCTACATGTCGCACCTTTCCCCCGGGGCAGGCGGGGCAGCTGATCCCGGTGTGTTCAGAGACGACCCCCCTCTCAAGGGGTGATACCGGATCGCCTGCCCCGCCTGCCCCGGACTATCCTGGGCCGGATCGAGCGACGGATAGCACCGGCTGGTCGGCCCATCGCCACCCCATAAACCCGCGGGATCCCTCGCGTTTCGTCGTTTGCCATCCGCGCTCCTCGAGCTGGCGATACAGCACTGACGCGGGCGGGCAGTATTCCCCGCCGCGCTGCGCCCACGCAGAAAATGCGCCATACAGCAGATTCCGTGGCAAAAAGGACAGTGGGTCAGGTGTAAGTTGTTCTGCGACAAACACCCCGATCACGTCCTGTGAAGCGTGATAATCATCACGAGCGGCCGCGACCGCCGCCGGCGGATTCAGCCCTTGGGTCTGCCAGGCGAGGCACCCTTGGACCGCCAAAGCAAGCACCCCGGGCGCTTCCATTCTGAGCTTGGTGTCGAGCTCTCGGTCCTCTCGCCCGCGGAAGCTGACTCCCCACTCGAGGGGGTGCACGCGGGACCAGAATGCGGCCCCCTGATCACGCACAATCGGGCGGGCATTGCACGCCATCGTCATCGTGTGCGAGGGCCGGAACGTGACCGGGTCCTGGCGCATCCGACGCGCGGTGACCGAGTCCCCGCCCGTGAGTTGCTTCACGAGCGACTCGTTCCATCGCCGCCCCGCCGGCGGCTCGCTGGTCACCACGAGGCGGGCCCCGCGCAGGTCCATGAGCCCGGTCGGATGCTGGTCGGACCCGCGCTCGAGGAGCAGGTCCGGCTGGATCGCGCAGCCGTAGTCCCCCCAGACGTGCAGGGCGAGCTCGAGCAGGGTGGACTTGCCGTTGCGCCCTGCGCCGTACCACAGACCGAAGACGTGCTCGCGGACGCTGCCGGTCAGCGAGTACCCGAGCCACCGCAGCAGGTACCAGACCACGTCCGGCGCGCCCGGATGGCACTCGCCGAGGAACTGCAGGAAGCGGGGGCAGGTCGCCGCAGCGTCGTACTCGACGGGCGACTGCCGCGTGATCATGTCCTCGCGCCGGTGCTCTCGCAGCGTGCCTGTGCGCAGGTCGATGGTCCCGTTGCGGCAGCAGAACAGCCACGGGTCGGCGTCGAGCTGGTCGGCGTCGATGCGGACCTCGGGCCGGTGGCGCAGCACCTCGACGGCTGCGGCGATGCGCCCTGCGTTACCGCTGGTGCGGCCCCACTTGACCAGGGCCTCGCCGACCTCGCCGCCCATGCGCTTGCCGTCCTCGACGATCAGCGTGGCGCACAGCTCGGCCTCGTGGTGCGGGCCGTCGCCGATCGTCCACCGCTGGCCGTTCCAGCGCAGCCAGCCGAGCCCCTCGGCGTAGCGGAAGTCGCCACCGAACAGCTTCATCAAGCGCGACGCGTTGCCGCTGTCGTTCGTCGGGTAGCGCCCGGCCGTGAGGGCGTCGGCGCCGTGCTGGTCGTTGTCGTTGTGGTCGTTGATCATGCGAGGTCCATCAGGCGTGCGATTCGGAGGCGGAGGTCGGGGTGCGAGGTCGAGGTCGGGGTCAGGGCGCAGCCGAAGGGGTCGCGCGCGTACTGGTACGCGTTCGCGGCCCGGCCCGCGATCGCGTCCGCGTCCAGGTCCGTCCACCCACACCGGCGGCCGTACGCGACGACGACCTCCTCAGCGACGTGGAGCGGCAGACCGTGGTCGTGGCACACGCAGCTGGCCGCGTACGCGCCCGCGGGCCGGCGCGCGTCCAGGGCGTCCCACGCCTGCTGGACGCGCAGCTCGAGCGGCCACGCCGCGAGCTCATCATCGGTGCGGGCGATCGGCGGGGGACGGGGAGGCGGTGGTGGGTGCAGCCGTAGCGCGTCGTCGACGTCGATGCGCGCGCCCGTCGTACGGATGACGACGGGGGGCATCAGCCCGCTGGTGATCGGCCGGTACCACAGCCGGGTCATCTGGTACGACTCGGGCGCGACGCCGCGGCCCGCCCACGTGCGCACGCAGGCCCGGTACTCGTCCGCGGTCTCGATCGGGCGGGACGGGTGGAGAACGCAGCGGAAGCGAGGGCACGCCGGGGTGGCGCTCGCGGTCGTGTAGATGACCGCGTCGAGCTCGGCCGTCCGCGTGAGCACGTCCGCGAGCGCGGCCACGCTCGCGCCCTCGTCGTACTCGAACGCGACGAAGCCCGCGGGGCCCGCGTCGATGCGACCCTTCTCGCCCGGGCGGATCGCCGATAGTGGCGAGTAGCCGGACGCGTGCTTGTCCGTGGTCGGCACCGGTGTACCGATCCACGCGGCGAGCTCGGGCCACGTCATAGTGAGCGCGACCGCGTCCGCGTTCGCGCGCGAGCCCAGGGGCCAGATCGAGAGTGCGGGCACCGGCCCATGCGCGGTGCAAGATGCGCGCCGTGCGACGTGCGTAGTGATGTCGCTCGCGCTTCGCCGCGCCCCTGTGCCGGATCCGCTGCGAAGCCGATCCGGGCGGCACAAAGCGATTTCAAGCACTTAGGTTCGTTTGTGCCTTTTCTCACCAAGTGTTCGGCACGCGGCCATCCCCGCCACCGTGGCCATGGCCAAGGCAAGTGTTGGATATCACGACGATCGCGGACATGGCCGCGGACGTGCAGCCACGGGCCAGGCATGCAGACGAAGTTCAAGGCCGCGGCGGGGCTCACGATCGGGGACGCGAAGCCGGGGGACGTCGTGGTGACGGGCTCGCACCCGTACGACGTCTATCTGCGGGTCGACCCGGGCGTCGGCAAGCTCGAGGGTATCTGGGCGATCGCGATCAGCGGTGATGGGTATCTGTGCGACCCCGGGCTGCCGGCCCTGCGCATCATCACGGCCAGGGACGTGATTCTGACCGAGGTCGGCGCGTGAACCAATCACAGGACCTGGACGCGCAGGAGACCCGCGCGACCGCCCGCATGATTGAGGACGCGGTCGCTGAGCTCGCGGCGGTGTACGAGGAGCTCGAGCGCGAGGACCTGGACAACTTCGACATCGACGAACTGGTCGCACGCCGCCGCGCGCTGGAGCTGCTGATCGAGGCCGCTGGCGCGCCGCACCCGCGGGGTGATCGGTGATCGTCCGCCGGCTGCTGAACATCGAGCGCGAGCCGTACTCGCGCGAGGTCCCTCGCGAATACGCATACGCGTTCCGCGACCACGAACGCGCGCTGGCATTCACCGCCGCGGCGACCACCGAGTACAACGAGCGATTCGGCATGGCGACCGGCTGCCGCTGGGCATCGAGGAGGAACGACGGATGAAGATCGATCTCAACGAACGTGTGCCGGTCGAGACCCTGAAGACGGGCGACCGGTTCCGGGTTCCGCTGACCACAGACGAGTACATGATGTCGTCGATTGTCTGCGAAGGACATTGCGGCTGACGATAAACGATGCCCCGCTGTGACCATCAATGGTTCTTCGCGCCGCCGCTGCAGCTCCCGGTCTGCGTTCGTTGTGGTCGCGAACCGACCGCGAGCCCGAGCCAGGTCGAGACCTGGCGCGACTGCCAGCGCAAGTGGGCCTACTCGCGGGTGCGCGAGAAGACCGAGCACCCGTCCGCGGCCTACGGCACGCGGTGCCACAAGCTGCTCGAGGACTGGCTCATCAAGCGGATCCCGCCGCCGAACGACACACCCGAAGGGAAGACGGTCTGGACCGGACTGCACCTGATCCCCACGCCGTGGACGCCCGGCCTCGGCATCGAGGAGCGCGCCACACCGGTGCTCGGCGGCCCGCCGCTCGCCCGCGCCCTCGGCCTTGAAGATGGAGCACTAGGCCCCTCTGTGGCCTGGGACATGCGCAAGGACTTCCGCTACGGCTACACGCCCGACGGCGGTGGCGTGTTGGTCATCGGCGATCACAAGACCACCGGCGACATCGCCAAGTACGCAAAGACGGCGGAGACGCTCTCGACCACCGACCCGCAGGGCATTGCGTACACCCACGATTCCGCTGAGCACTATGACGTGGCCTGGGTGGTCGGCCAGTGGGTCTATTACCAGCGCGACGCGAAGGCCAAGGCCAAGCCCGTCACGTTCTCGATCTCTCGACAGCAGGCGCGCGAGCGCTTCGCGAAGATGCACGTCGAGGAGGTCGTCCCGATGGTCCGCGCTCGAGCGGCACCGATCGAATCACTCCCTCGCAACCTCGACGCGTGCAACAGCTACGGAGGATGTCCGTACCAGCGCGAGTGCCACGCCACCATCACCCCAGAAGAGAGCGCAGCGACACTGCTGACGCAGATCAGAGGAGCACGACCCATGCCCGAGACACCCGCAGACCTCCTGGCCTCGATCGCCGCAGCCGCCGGCAACGTCCCACCGCCGCCGACCACCGCGGCAGCGCCGACGCCCGAGCCGATCTTCGTCGCCGGCAAGCACACGACCGGTGATCCGAAGCTCGATGCGCACCTCGGCACGCTCGCGCCCGCGGACCAGGCCGCGCTGTTGAGCTCGATGATCGCCGCGCAGGCGGCCGCGGGCCTGCCCTTGACCGTGGTGTCGGTGCTGCCCGAGGCACCGCCGGTCGTCGAGACGCGCGCGCCGAAGAAGCGGCAGACGAAGCCGAAGGCCGCGCCCAAGGTCGAGGTCGAGCCGCCCGCGGATGTCGTCCTCGATCAGGCCGTCGAGGCCGGCGCGCTCGCGGCCGCGCAGGTCACCGGTGACTTCTCCGAGATCGAGTGCTCGGAGCAGGACGAGCGTCGGTACCAGCGCCGCCGGCTGGTCGAGGTCTGGCTCAGGGGCACGCGTCCGAAGGAAGACCTCGAGTACGCGATCACGATGGTCGAGGTGCCGCTGTGAGGACCGCAAAGTACCTCTTCCTCGACCTCGAGACCACGGGTCTACACCCCGGTCACGATGACATCCTCGAGTGCGCTTGGATCATCACCGACGGTTCGCTCCGCGAGATCCGCCGAGGGCAGATGGTGCTGCACTTCCGGCGCATCTTTCCCGAGGCAGTCGACCCGTTCGTGACCGAGATGCACACCAAGAACGGGCTGTGGGCCGAGTGCGAGACGTCGGTCAACGACCTCTGCGACCTGGCTGATGTGCTCGCCGGACAGATCAACTCGACCGAGTGGGTCGAGACCCGGCCGATCCTCGCGGGGGCGACGGTGCACTTCGACCGCAGCTTCCTCCGGCACTGGGTGCCCGACGTCGAGCGGCTGCTCCACCATCGCCACCTCGACGTGTCGTCGCTGAAGATGGCGCTCCGTGATGTCGATCCGAATCTCCCGAAGCCGGCCAGTTCGGACGCACACCGAGCGATGGACGACATCGAGTATTCGCTCGGCGAGGCCCGCAACATCTACGCCCTGCTCGCGGATGTCGTCATCGATCAGGCCATCGAGGCCGGCGCGCTCGCGGCCGCGCAGGTCACCGGTGACTTCGGCGTCATCCTCGCCCTCACCGAACGCTGAACCCGAAAGGAACAATCACCATGCAAGCCACGACCGAGCACAATCTCCGCACCTCCGAAGGCCGCGCCAACCTCGACGCCGCGATCAAGAAGCTGTTCAAGGGCAACGCGAAGCTGACCAGCAACGACCTCGCCGAGACCTTCGGCCTCGGCCTCGCCCAGATCCGTGCGTCGCTGCACCGTCTGATCGATGCCGGTGTCCTGGTCGCGATCGGCAACACGAAGGCCCGCGTGTACATGCGCGCGCCGTCGACCTGACCGCGGTGTGTAGATAGCCAGACAGCCGGGACAGACCGGCACGGGCCGATAGCTCAGTTTGGTAGAGCGCCGCTCTGAAACAGCGGAGGCGCAGGTTCGATGCCTGCTTGGCCCACCATTGCCGGAAATCGACCATCGGGAGGATAGTGTCAATGTCGTACGAAGCGATCGTCTGTCGAATCAAGACCCAGCTGCACCCGAACGCGGACAAGCTGCTCGTGGGAGACGCCGCCGGCTACAGCGTGATCGTCGGCGTCGATACTGTCGACGGCGATCTCGGTGTGCTGTTCCCCGAGGGCGGGTGCATCGAGCCCAGCTTCTGCCTCGCGAACGGGCTGTATCGGAAGCACCCCACGACTGGTGAGCCGCTCGGTGGGTACCTCGACGAGGACGGACGCGTCCGCGCGCTGAAGCTCCGGGGCGCGGTGTCCGACGGGCTGTGGCTGCCGATCGCGTCGATCGACAAATGGCTGTCGTCGCTCAAGGACGGAGGGCGCACCAGCGTCCCGGTGCTCACCGAGGGGCAACGGATCGCCGCAGTCAAGGGGCACCAGCTCTGCGAGAAGTACGTCACCCCGGCAACCCGCCGAGCGATCGCGGCCGCCGGTCCGATGAAAGCGCGATTGATCGGTGCGCTGCCGCGGCACTACGACACGCCGCAGCTTCGTGACCTGCACTCGATTCCTGAAGGCGCGACGGTCATCACCACCGAGAAGATCCACGGCACCAGCGGCCGCACGGGACTGGTGCGCGTCGAGCAGCCGCGCGGATGGCTGCGCCGATTGTTTCGCCTGCCCGCGAAGACGCGACTCGAGTACGTCAGCGGCACCCGGAACTGCACGCTCGATGCGAGCGCGCCGGGGGAGAAAGGGCAGAGCTACCGCCGCGTCGTGCACGACGACATCGTCCAGCACGCGGGGCTGCAACCCGACGAGGTCTGGTACTACGAGATCAGCGGGTACACGCTCGACGGAGCGCCGATCATGGCGCGGCACACCGTCGGCAGCATCGGGGACACCAAGCTCGAGAAGAAGCTCCGCGCGAGCTTTGGAGACGCCATTACGTACAGCTACGGCTGCCGTCCGGGCGAGTATGTGGTGCACGTCTATCGCATCACGCAGGGCGCTCGCGAGCTGACGTACGACGAGATCGCGGCCCGGTGCTCCGATGCGCGAGCCCGCGGCGCAGCTGTCTCGGTGGTGCCCCGGATGGGCCGCGACGAGGGGATGAGCGGCATCGCCGAGCTGCGCCACGTGGCCGCCCTCCTGGCAAACGGCCAGGCCCCGTGGACGCACCCACGCGAGGGCGTCTGCGTTCGCTTCGAGCGCGGTGGCGAGGTCATCTCGAAGGCGTACAAGCACAAGTCCTTCGTGTTCTGCGCGCTCGAGGGCATCGCTCGCAACGACGCGGAATACGTCGACGCCGAAGAGGTGGCGTGACTCGATGAAGCCATTTCGCCATTGTCGCAACTCGGCCAAGCGCTTCGGCGGGGTGCCTGAGGACTACCAGGACATTCACGACTTTCTCGATCAATCGAAGTCGACGCACGCGGACATGCGCCACCGCGCGCTGCTGCACCACACGCTCGGCTGTTTCCTGGTCGAGCAGGTGTTTGGCGCGGTGAGAAAGAACAGCGCCGGGCGCAGCTACAGCCCGCGCGACGTCGCCGAACAGCACATCCTCGAAGACCTCGGCACGATCCCCGCGCCGAGCGATTACCTCCGAAACATGACCCTCCAGAACTGGATGGGCGGACCAGCAAAGCGGACCCGTCGCTGGGTCGGAAAGTGGAACACCGATGTCGATCGAGAAGCTCAACAACCTGTCGCAGATGATGGACGAGGCCCGGGAGAAGATGCAGCGCGAGGCCCAGGAGGCATTCCGCGTGGCGTGTGACGAGGTCTTCGAGGCGCACCCGAAGCTCGAGTCGTTCGGCTGGGCTCAGTACACGCCGTACTTCAACGACGGCGAGCCCTGCACGTTCTCGGTGAACGATCTCGATACCTTTACGTTCGGCGGAGTCACGCTCGAAGGCGGCGTCCACCTGAACGAGTCCGTGTACAACTACACGACCAACAGGTACGAGCCCTGCGAGCCGCACGTCGATTCCTATGAAACCGAGACGCCCGCGGGTTTCGACATGCCGGCCGCGGTCGCGGCGATGCGCGCGGTCCTGGTGGTTCACGGATTCCTCGAGAGCAACCCAGAGATCGCCCTAGGTGCCTTCGGTGATCACGTCATCGTCACCGTGTCGCGCACCGGCGTCGACGTGACCGAGTGCGCACACGACTGATGGCCGCCGCACTCCCACTGACGCGGGCCGACCTCGCCGCGCGACTGCCCGACATCGCCTGCACCGCAGACGATCCAGCGCTCGCCCGAGTCCTGGCCCTGCCCGCGCGCCCGGCCGCGTCCGCGGACCTGATCGCTGCGCTCTCAGCAGCATTGCGGACGCGGCCGGGCCCGGAGCTCCGCCAGGCCCAGGCGGAAGTCCTGCGCGAAGCGTGGGAGTACCGAGGCGCATTCGCACCGATGCAGGTCGGCGCCGGCAAGTCGCTGCCGACCTTCCTGCTGCCGACCGTGCTGCACGCACAGCGCCCGGTGCTGGCGATCCCCGCGTCGCTATTTGGCAAGACCCAGCGGGACTTCGCGCGCTACTCCGCGGACTGGCGCGTGCGCCTGCCTCACCTGATTTCGTACGAGGAGATGGGCCGCGACGATCGCCACGGCAAGCTCGACGCGCTCCAGCCCGACCTGCTGATCCTCGACGAAGCACACCACCTGCGCAACGACTCCAGCCGCACCCGCAAGTTCGCCCGATACATCGCATCACGCCGCGCGCTCGAGACCGATTTCGGCTCGCTGCTCCGCGTCGTCGCGCTCTCGGGGACGCTGATGTCTTCGTCCCTGGTCGACTATCACCACATCGCCGTGTGGTGCCTCGGTGACCGAGCACCGCTGCCGGTTCGCACGAGCGACGCCGAGCGCTGGTCCGCCGCGCTCGACCGCGACCTCGGACCGCTCCGCCGCATCGAGCTCGGCGGGCTCTCGACGATTCCCGGCGGATACCACGACTGGTTCCGCTCCCGCCGCGGCGTCGTCCCGACGCGCGGCTCCGACTGCAACGCTTCCATTCGAATCCAACCATGGCGACCCGATGTCCCGAAACCGATCCTCGACCTGATCGCCCAGGTCGAGGCTACCTCTACGCGGCCCGACGACGTCGTCCTTTCGACGCTCGAGCTGCCCGGCTGTCTCGCCGACCTGGCCCTCGGCTTCTACTCGCGCTGGGACCCGATCGCACCGACGTGGTGGTCCGAGCCCCGCAGCGATTGGTACGCCTACGAGCGGGACGTCATTGCGTTGCGGCTCGACGGCATCGACTCACCGATGCAGCTGCGCAACGCCCTCGATGCGGGCCGCGGCGACCTCCCGGACGCGGACGCCGGTCGGCGCATGCTCGCGGCCTGGCGCACCGTCGAGCCGCACTTCGTGCCGAACCCGGTCCCGGTCTGGATCGACGATAGCGTCCTTCGTCAGGCGGCCGAGTACGTCACCCGCCGCGGGGCCCAGCCCGCGATCGTGTGGGTCGACCCGATCCCCGTCGGCCGCCGCATGCACGAGCTCGGCGTCCCGTACTACGGCGCCGGGAACAACCCCGAGACGGCGCCCGGTGGGCGCTCGATCACCTGCTCGCTGCACGCCCACCGCGAGGGGAAGAACCTCCAGGACCGATTCGCGCGGTCGCTGTCGCTGTCGCTGCCGGCGACTGCGGATTGGTGGGAGCAGAAGATCGGACGAGTGCACCGCGCCGGGCAGTCCGCGGACACGGTGCTCGCCGAATACATCGACGCGATCGATTACCACGGCGACGTGATGACGCGAGTGCTCGCGCAGGCGCGCGCCGACGCCCTGGCCTCTGGATTCGACTACAAGCTGACGCTCGCTGATTGGGCGTAGTTCCACCCACGAGGAGAAAGAAGAGAAGCAATGTTCACCGCAGAACAGATCGCCCAGATGGTGGCCGCGGGCATGTCCCCGGCCCAGATCGCCGCGCTCGGTGCCACCGCGGCGCCGGCCGCTGCCGCACCCGCACCGCTGTCGTTCCACCCCGGCGGCAGTGACCCGCTGCTCGCCAGCATCCGGTCCGCGCCGCCGCCGACCAGCTACGGCATGTCCTTCGTCGACGACGGCGGAAAGTACGACGGCGACTACCGCGTCCGCATCAAGGAGGTGTCGTTCGACAACACCGACAAGGGCAAGGTGCTGCGCACGACGATGACCGTGCTCGCGTCGAATCAGGAGACGGTGCCCGTCGGCTCCGAACGTGAATACGCCCTGTTCACGTGGAACAAGCCGGCGCTCCCCGAGTCCCAGGGATGGCTGCAGCAGCTCAGCGACGCGAAGGGCAACGTCGGGCCGTTCACCAACGCGTTCTACCGCGAGTGCACCGGCGAGGCGAACGTGTGCGCGGGCCTCGAGTTCGACCTGTCGGTCTTCACGAAGCCGCAGAAGCGCAACCCGAGCAAGTCGTTCACGCACTACCGCTTCTCGGCACCGAGCGGTGCGCCGTCGATGATCGCGACCCCGCCCAGCATCCCCGGCGGTGCCGCGTACTCGACCGCGGCCGCGCCCGCGGTCCCGCCCAAGCCCGCGAACTGGCCCGACACGCTGCCCTGGCCCCCCGTGATGCCCGCCGCCTGAGCCCCGCATGGTCCACGCAATCGACACAGAGACGACGCCGTTCACCGGCGATCAGCCTGTACCGCGGCTCGTCTGCGTGTCGGTTGCGGGGCCCTCGGGCTGTGGTGTGTACCACGTCGACGACCCGGTCGCGCGCGAGATGCTGCGCTACGTCCTCGCGACCGGGGCCGTGTTCGCGAATGCGCCATTCGACGTCAGCGTGATCTGGCGGCAATGGCCGGACCTGTTGCCCGAGATCTGGGCGGCGTACGACGGCGATCGAATCTGCGACGTCCTCGTCCGCGAGAAGCTGATCGACATCGCCGAAGGCTTCCACTTCCAGCGCGGCGGCTACAGCCTCCGCGACGTCTCCCGCCGGCGCGCGGGCGTCGAGCTCGAGAAGGGCGAGGACACCTGGCGCCTGCATTACGGCGAGCTGCTGCCGTACCCCGTGCACGCGTGGCCCGAGGATGCGCGACGGTACGCACTGGACGACGCCGTCGGCACGCTCGCGACCTACCACGCGCAGCACGCTTACGCCGGATTCCTCGATGACCAGTACCGCCAATCGCGGGGCCATCTCGCGCTCTACCTGCAGTCGCTGCGCGGCATCGACACGGACCAGGACCAGGTCGCGCGCGTCGACTCCCGTCTTCGCGGCGAGATCCTACACCACACTGGCGTGTGCCTCGCTCACGGCCTCGCCCGCGTCGGCGGCACGCGCAAGGAGCCGACGATCGTCCGCACGAAAGCAGCCGCCGCGGCGATGCTCGAGCAGCACTGTGCGCGGACCAATCAGCGAGTGCCGCGGACCGACAAGGGCGCGGTGTCTCTCGACGAGGAGGCGCTGGTCTCCCTGTCGATCCCCGACTCGCACCCGCTGGCGAGCTACCGCATGCTCGGCAGCCTCGGCACGCAGCACACGGGATGGGTTGGTCCGCTCTCGCATCCGATCGTCCGCACGAAGTACGACGAGCTGAAGGAGACCGGGCGCACCGGGTCCAGTGGGTTCGGGTCGAAGGCGAGGCCGCACCCGTGGACGCCGAGCTCGCGCAACTTGCAGAACTTCCCGCAGGAGGGCGGCTATCGCGAGTGCCTCGTCCCCCCGCCGGGCTCGCGCTTCGTTGTCAGCGACTTCAAGGGCGCCGAGCTCGTCACCCTCGCGCAATGCCAGCTCGACTGGTTCGGTCGCTCACCGATGGCCGACGCGATCGCCCGCGGCCGCGACCCACACGCGGAGTTCGCCGCGACGCTGTTGCACATTCCGCCGGAGCTATTCGACCCGACCAGCAAGGTGCACAAAGAGGCACGCAAGCTGGCGAAGGCGTGGAACTTCGGCAAGCCCGGCGGGATGGGATCGTTCCGATTCATCACGTGGGCGCGCACCGCCTACGGTGTCGAGGTCACGCCGTACGAGGAACGCGAGAACACCCGCCTGTGGCTCGCGCAGTGGGAGATGAAACCCTTCTTCGATCGCACGTCCGCGCTCGAGCGCGGCGGCTTCATCGAGATCAAGCTCCCACGATCGAACCGCGTCCGCGGTCGATGCTTCTTCCCGGATGCGTGCAATACCCAGTTTCAGGGGCCGGCGTCGGACGCCGCGAAAGAGGCCCTCTACTGGCTGCTGCGCGCGCAGTACGACCCGACCTCGCCGATGTTCGGTGGTCACGCGGCCATGCGCGACCCATCGCTCCGACCGAGCGTGTACCAGTGCCTCTTTGTCCACGACGAGAATGTCACCGTCGCGCCGGCTGAGCGTGCCCAGTCCGTCCTCGCCGAGCAGCGACGGATCATGATCGCCGCATTCGCCAACTGGTGCCCCCAGGTTCCGATTCAGACCGAAGACCACATCATCGAGAGGTACGCGAAAGTATGAACACCCAGATCAGCCAGATCACGATCGCCGGAGAGATCATGCAGGAGCGCGACCGGCAGGATCAGAAGTGGGGGCGGCAGAATCACCCGTCGGTGCACCGCAAGGCCGGTTCGCTGTTGTGCGACATCACCGAGGCCGACGCGAAGGCCCGATGCACGAACATGAACGCGGCCGGCCTGCTGACGTGGGAGGACATCGCGGTCGAGGAGCTGCTCGAGGCGCTGGAGGCCGGCAGCGAAGCGGAGCGCCGCGAGGAGCTCGTCCAGCTGGCGGCGGTATGCGTCGCGTGGATCGAGTGCATCGATCGCCGGGGTGCACGATGACGTTCACGGTCGGGCCCGTTACCCTCGCGCTGCGCCACATCATCGCGCTGCGCATCGAAGGGCAGGAGGGCATGGGTGGCAAGCTGAACGTGGCCGTGTACACGCCCGCGCGCACGCCCCTGCAGCTGCTGCTGACCAAGACCCAACACGACGAACTCGTCGCCGCGATGGCGGCTGCCGGAGGTGCACAATGATCGAGACCACCGACCTCGCGCCCGCGCGCGCGTCCGCGGACGCGGCCACCACCGGCGCGGCGCAACTCTCCAGCCTGCTGGCTGTCGAGATCACCCCGGACCGGGTCGAGTGGGCCAACGCGACCGCGAAGCAGGTCCGCGCGTACCGAAAGGCGCTCGAGGACGAGGAGAAGTCCGGCACCAAGCCGCTGCTCGCGGTCGTCGACAAGATCCGCGGCTGGTTTCGCGACCCGAAGGCCGTCTGCGATCAGGTCTACACGCACCTGACCAAGGGCGTCGAGCGCTGCATCGAGGAGGGCCGACGCGAGCAGATGCGCTTGGCCGCGGCCGCGGCCGCGACCGGTGCTGGCCATGCCGAGATTCAGCGCGCGGTCGAGGCGGCCGTCCAGAAGCCGACCGGGTCCAAGACCGTGACGTACTACTCGGCGCGGGTCACCGATGCGTCGAAGGTCCCCGCACAGTTCTGGATGATCAATCAGCAGGCCCTGGACGCGCACGCGCGCGCGGTCAAGGACGCGTTCAACGTGCCCGGTGTGGAGCTCGTCCGCGATACGCGGGTGGTGCCGCTGTGAAGACGTGCATCTGCAGCCCCGGAGACGAGTACTGCTGGGCCTACAAGGACGCGTGCCCGGTGCACGGCGTCGAGGCCAAGGCCGCGTCGGTGTACGACCGAATGCTGGCCGTGCAGCTGCGGCACTACGCGAAGCTCTGCGAGGGGGACAGTCAGTTCAAGGCGCTCTGGGCCGTGCTCACGCAGGCGGCGGAGCGGCTGGAGTCCTAGGTTTTCTCGGCGTCGCACTGCTCCGCTACGCCCCGCGACGCTACGCGCCGCTCCGCACCGCACGACAACGCAACGACGTGACCCGGCACTCTCCGGGAGATTTCCGACGCCCCGCGGCTCTACGCATCACGCCACCCCGCGAGGCCATGCAACGCAACCGCACCGAAAGAGGAACGAACAATGCCACGCACCATCAACGTCACCATCCGCGGCATCACGCCGCTCTCGCAGTCCAAGTACCTCGCCGTCGAGCTCGCACCCGGCGAATCGCACAACGACCACGACAAGCGCCGCTGGGCCGAGAAGATGCACACCAACGCCGACGGCCGCGTGGTGATCCCCGCGATGGCAATCTTGCAGGCGGTGCAGGTCGCCGCCGGTGCCGACGACGAGAAGGTGTCGGGCCGCGGCAACCGCAAGTGGGGCACGCTGTTCAAGGGCGGCGTCGCGATCTACGACGACGTGGTCACCGACGTCGATGCGTCCACCGTGCAGCCGCAGACGTTCCTCGTCGACGCGCAGGGCAAGAAGGGCGACGCGTCGTCGTCCCGAGTCCCGCGCACGTTCCCGATGATCGCGCCCGGCTGGACGGCGTCCTTCCAGCTCGAGATCCTCGATGATTCGATTCCGATCGACCGGGTCAAGCACGCGCTCGCGACCGCGGGCGCGCGCGTCGGTGTCGGCCGGTTCCGTCCGGCGAAGGGCGGTATCAACGGGCGATTCGCCGTGGTGTCCGTGACCGAGGACGCGACCGAGTCGGCTGCGTAGTTTTTCTGCCGCCACGCACCACACCGCATCGCTCCGCGACGCTACGCGCCGCTCCGCACCGCACGACAACGCAACGACGTGACCCGGCACTCTCCGGGATATTCCCACAGCGAGTCAACGCGCCACAACACGGCGCGCCGCATCGCACGACCACGCTCAGCAACGCAAGGACCCTTCAATGTCGACACGCTCACGAGGCTTCGGCCCCATCGCTCCGCCCATCGTCACGCCACCGGCCGAGCCACTCGCCGCGCCCGCACGCAATCAGCCCGGGCACGGGCGCGTCGAAAACCCGAAGCCCGAGCAGGACCGAGAGAGCATCTCCGCCGCTGCCCGTGACGCGGCCCGCAACCTGACCCCGCACCTCGAGGACTCGGTCCCGCCGGGCTTCCGCATCAAGGGCATGTCGGTCCTGCGCGACGCCGACGGCCACGTCCGGCTGTCGTGGGCGAAGACCACCCGCGAGGCCGATGACCCGTACGAGACGGCGCGCATGATCTCCGAGGGTCTGGCCGACGGCGGCGGGCTCAAGACGCTGCCGCCGATCACCCCGCCCGATCGCGAATGTGATGACCTGCTGTCGGTCTACCCGCTGGGCGACCCGCACATCGGCCTGTACTGCTGGGCCGAGGAGTGCGGCGAATCGTTCGACCTGCAGACCGCGATCGACCAGTACCTCGCGGTCGCGTCGATCCTGTTCCGCCGCGCACCAGTCGGCAGCGACGCGCTGCTGATCGACCTCGGCGACTTCTACCACGCCGACGATCCGCAGTACCGCACGAGCTCCGGCCGGCACGTCGTCGATGTCGACACCCGCTACGGCAAGGTCATCCCTGCCGGGTTCGACATCATGGCGACGCTCGTTGACGCCGCGCTGCAGCAGCACCGTCGCGTGCACGTCTGGTGCCTCCGCGGCAATCACGACGACAAGACCACGCTCGCGCTGCGCGGGTACCTGCAGGGCCGCTACGCGAACAACCCCCGCGTGGTCCTCGACGCGACCCCCGGCAAGTTCCATTACCTCGAGTTCGGCGCGAACCTGCTCGGTGCGACACACGGCGACTCGCTCAAGGGCAAGCGAGGGCGGACGCTGCACGAGATTATGACGACGGACCAGCGCGCAGCGTGGGGTCGCACGCGGCACGCGAAGTGGTTCGTCGGTCACGTGCATCACGAGTCGACCAGCGAGGTCGGCGACTGCCGCGTGGAGACCTACCGGACGCTCGCGCCGAAGGATGCATGGCACGCGGCCAGTGGGTACCGCTCGGGTCGCGACACGCGGCTGGAGATCTTCCACCGCGAGCACGGCGAGAGCGAGCGCCACATCCTGTCGATCGGCGAGATTCAGGCGGCGATGGCCGCAGCAAAGGCACGCACGTGAAAGTCTACCTCTCAGCCCGCTACCCACGGCAAGCCGAGCTCCGCGTCTACCGCGACAAGCTCGAGGCCCTCGGCATCACGGTCACGTCGCGATGGCTCGACCAGCCCCCGCACGCCGAGCACACGCAGCAGCACGCGATCGAGGACGTCGACGACATCTACGAGGCCGACGTGTTCGTCGCATTCAGCGAGCCGCCGGTCGAGGTCAACCCGGCACCGTTCGCGGCCCGCGGCGGACGCCACGTCGAGTTCGGCATCGCGTACGAGTGCGGGTGCACGTGCCTGGTCGTGGGCGAGGAGAACGTGTTCCACCTGCTGCCCGGCATCGGCCGCGTCCGCTCCTGGCCCGAGGCCCTCGACGTCCTGGTCGCGCTCGCCGAAGAGGAGCTCGACGCACGCTGGCGGCAGATCCTCCGGGGGCTGTCGTGATCACGCCCCTCCTACTGCTGTGGCTCACCACCCGCGGGATCGCGGACGTCGACTGGGAGGTCGTCCTCGCCGTCGCCATGGGCGTGGGCACGGCCGCGGTCGCGTGGATCGAGCACCGCCGCACCTCGCAGCTCGACGACATCGCGTCGTCCCTGCTCGAGCGCGTCGCCACGATCGAGGCCGTCGCCGCGCACCGTGACGACCTGATCGCCCTCGGCGAACGCGTCAACGGCATCGGCACGCCGCCGGACCTGACCGCCGTACACGAACGCGTAGCGGCCCTCATGGACCGCCAGGTCAGCCACGCCGAGCGCCTCTCCGTACTCGAGGCCCGGGCCGACCACCAGCCCTGGAAGCACACGCGCCGCAAGGACGGGAAGTTCGCGCGCGCCGACGAAACGCCACCGACCGAATAGACATGACCCCCGAACAGCTCGCCCTCGTCGTCGAGCTGCACAACCGAATCGCCGAGCTCGCCCGCCGCAGCCCAACGCTGCGCGTGGTCTTGGGCCCGCGCGTCCTCGCGTTGTTGCAGCGAATCAAGGAGACCCAACAATGACCCCGGAACGTGCCACCGAGATCGAACTCGAACTGCGCCGCGCATCGATGGACGGACCCATCGACAGCCGGCAGCGAATCGCAGCGCTGGGCCTCGAAGCACTCGCCGGATGGCAGCGCGCCCGCGACCTGACCACGACCACGGTCAGCACCGCGGACCGGTGGCGGGCCGAGGCTCGAGAGCTCCGGGCCCGGATCGCGGCCCTGGTCGTGGTCGTGCGCGACCTCGGGATGGACAGCAATGCCCGCAGCGCGCGGATCAAGGAGCTGTCCGATGTCTGAGTCCCGCTTCCGATCGAACTGCCCGGTGAATGGGCACTGCGTGCGAGGCTGCCTGAAGACCGAGCCGTGCTGCGCTGAGGTGGCGGAACGGCCGGTCGCCGTCGGTAACCTCAAGCCCCGCGCGCCCGGCAAAGCACCGCTCGCGCTGATCCCCCTCGCCGGTCTGGAGGTCGAGGCCGCCGCGCTCGAACACGGCGCGCTGAAGTACTGGCCGAACAACTGGATTGCGTGCCCGCGCGACGAGCTGGGCACGTACCGCCACGCGTTGCTGCGGCACGCGGTCGCGTTCTGTATCGCGGACGAGCGCGACGACCCCGAGTCCGGTGTTTCGCACCTTGGCCACATTCGTGCGTGTGCCGGGATCATGGCCCACATCCTCGGGCTGCGATACGCACCGGGGCGGCTCGCGGCCGCGGCATCGGCCGAGGACCTGCACCGCCTGGTCTCCGACGCCGCGCTGTTCGGCGAGCTGCCCGAGACCAAGACCGCGGTCGCGTCCGAGGCCAAGGCCGTGGTCGGGGACGAGGACGAATGGGCGCTGCCGGATGGACTGCGATGGGATCACGACGACGACGGGTGGTGGATCGCAAGCCCAGACGGGTGTCTGTGGCTGTTCGACGACGAGGTCGACCCCGACGGCCTGCTATTGCAGCGACCGGACGCGGACCAACTGGTCGCACTACTGAAGCGGAGGAATGGACGATGAGCACGTGGATTCTCGAAGGTGATTGTGTCGAGTCCCTGCGTGGGCTCCCCGATGCGTGCATCGACGCGGTCGTGACCGATCCGCCGTACGGTCTGAGCAAAGAACCGGACATGCTGGAGGTGCTGCGGCACTGGCTCGCGGGTGACGACTATCAGCACAGCGGCGGCGGGTTCATGGGCAAGATCTGGGACTCGTTCGTGCCGGGGCCGACGGTCTGGCGCGAGGTCTACCGAGTGCTCAAGCCCGGCGGCCACGTGCTGTCGTTCTCCGGCACGCGCACCTACGACCGACGCCCAGCGCTGGTCCGGCTGGGGCACCGCGCTGAAGCCCGCGCAGGAACCGATCGTGCTCGCGCGCAAGCCCCTGATCGGCACCGTCGCGGCGAACGTCCTGGCCCACGGCACCGGGGCGATCAACGTGGACGGGTGCAGGGTGGGGGACGAGGGCGGCACCCGCGGCAGCGACTATGCGAAGACCGGCCTGTTCGGCGTTGGCGGCAAATGCCGGATCGAGCAGCTAGGCGCCGGCCGCTGGCCCGCGAACGTGATCCTGGACGAGGTCGCGGGCGCGGTGCTCGACGAGCAGACGGGCGCCGTTCCTGGGCAGCAGGGCGTCGTCCGCGGCGACGAGCCGAGCGACGCGACTGACGGCACCATCACCGGCCGCCGCGGGCGAGTCGCATCGGCAGCTCCGCGCGGTGACTCCGGCGGCGCATCGCGATTCTTCTACTGCCCCAAGGCGAGCCGCTCCGAGCGTGAGGCCGGGCTCGACCACCTGCCGATCCGCAGCGGCGGCGAGCTGACCGATCGCGAGGATGGCAGCGACGGACTGAAGAGCCCGCGCGCCGGTGCGGGCCGCGGCGGCGGGCGGCGCAATCATCACCCGACCGTGAAGCCGGTCGAGCTGATGCGCTACCTGATTCGGCTGATCACGCCGCCCGGCGGCCTCGTGCTCGACCCGTTCGCGGGCTCGGGCACGACCGGGATCGCAGCGAAGCTGGAAGGGTTCCGCTTCGTCGGCTGCGAGATGGAACCCGAATACGTCACGCTCGCGCGAGCACGAATCGAGGCCGCATGATCACGATCGCGACCGCGACCGCGCCCGCGCGCAGTGCCACGATCATCGAGTGTGCACTCATCGACGGCCTGCTGCGCCTGAGCATCGAGGGCAAGACCATCCCCGTGTCCCTGCTCGCCAACGCGATCGCGAAGGCGTGGCCGGACCATGACGGCGAGGAGGCCGACGAATGCCCATCCGACGAATGAGGCGACCACGAACGACGACCAAGACCAAGGTCCGCACGACGCGTCGGCGCCAGCCCGAGGAGCAGATCCAGATGCACCTCGTCGGCCTGCTACGAAAGGCCGGCGTCCGGTTCTTCCACGTGCCCAACGGCAGCAAAGCGACCGCGAGCTACCGCGCGAAGCTGTGGTCACTCGGGCTCGAGGCCGGCGTCCCCGACTTGATCATCGTCGACCCGACCGGTCGACACCCCGCCGCCGCGCTCGAACTCAAGGCACCGCGCGGCCGGGTCAGCGACGCGCAGAAGCGATGGCATGCAGACCTGCTCGCGCGCGGATGGGCCGTCGCGACGACCTGCGGACTCGACGAAGCGCTCGCACAGCTGCGGGCATGGGGGTATCTCGAATGACCGCAGAAGAGATCACGAAAAAGAACCTGACGTTCGTCATCGAAGAATCGATCTACGACCTCTTCATCGAGCAGCAGGAGAAGATCGAGCGGCTCGAGGCCGCGGCCGCGCGCATGACCGCGTCCGCGACTGCGACTGCGAACGAGCGCAATCACCTGTGGCAGATCCTGGAGGCCCTGGGCCACCGCTCGGCCGCGCACGCGGTGGCGGACGCGGACATGGTCGCGGCCTCGGTCGCGGCATTGTCGGCACTGCCCGTCGACGTGCCCGAGCTCCCGGCCGGCTGGGTCTGGGCGGTCGACGGCGAGGGTGAGCACTGCGCGGTCGACCCGGTCGATCAGATCGCCGTGTACTGGGACCGCGACGGAACGATCGCGCTCGATCTCGAGGCGGGAGAGGCCGCCGCGCCCGATGAAGTCCACGAGGCCGTGCGCCGGAGGAACCGACGATGATCACCGCACCCATCTTTCTCCGGTCGATCCTCGACAAGCTGCTCGCGCCCGAGCGCCAGCGCGACGCGCTGTCCGAGCACGAGTCCGAGCTGCTCAGCGGTCACCGCGAGCCGCCGGCCCACGACACCACGGCGTGGCCGTACGAGCTCGCGCTGCCCTCGCGCCCGCGCGACCCGTCGACGGTGAAGCTGATCACCGTGCATGTGACCGACGTCGACGGCGGCTTCGGTGTCAGCCGGCAGCTGCTCGCGAAGTGGGCGCGGCTGGTCGAGCTCGGCAAGGTCCCGCCCGGGTTCGAGGACGCGGACCCGTACGAGCTCGCGCTACTCGAGCGGTACAGCGGCTGCGCGTACCACCGCATCGTCTCCCGCCGCGTCGGTCTGGTGACCAATCACCCGCTGTCGCTGCGGACCTCGCACGGCAACGGCGGCAACGTCGGCGCCGGCTGGGCGATCGACTGCTCCCACAAGGAGACGCTCGCGCCCGCGTTCGCGAC
>JADJEE010000007.1 GCA_016709225.1 Deltaproteobacteria bacterium
TTACCTGCGAACTTCGCGCAAAACGCTGTTCGCTGCCAGCTACTGGCATCTAAACGCCGTTCTAGCCACTTTGTGCGCTTACGCTTTTTCTGTACGCTGCTGTTGGCACGCAGTTTTCCACCTGATTTGGCACGCCGCTTGGCTGCCACGATTCGTGCCAGCCGAAAACCCGAACGACAGGAATCGTGCCATGGGCAGATTGGCAGCGCGCCGCGATCCCCGGCGGCTAGTGCAGCGGGGCCGCACGGGCTTTGGAACGGGGGTCTCGATCTCGTTCAACCGCGACCTGCAGGTGGGCGTGAGCGCGCGCGACGCGGTGGACTTCGCGGCCACGGCGCTGCGCGACTGGTTCGAGGAGGCCCACCGCACGGGGCAGCGCTTCGACGCGGGCCTGCTGCCTCGCGACGCCGGGGGGTCGTCGTGGGTGGGCTTCGACACCGGACTGCTGGCAGGCTACTGGCGCCTGCGCACGGCGGGCGACGACAAGACCGCTGCCGCGCGCGTCGCGCTCATGCCACCGGATCGGCAGCGCGCGCTGCGGCTCGCGGCATTGCAGCGGCAGGGGATCACGCTGTCGGGGCTTTCGGGCCGCGCCCTCGACGTGTATCACCGGGCGCTGTCACAATACATGACGGCAGTGGTGCACGGGTAGGCAAGATCCGTGCTACGCTTCCCCCGTGGAAGTTCGCGGTGGAATCCCAAGCGATCCCGGGGCCATCGGCCGCTGGGTCGCGACGCTTCGAGCCGAGCGCCTGTGCGACACCAGCCGTGCGATCGTCGACGGCATTGCGACATTGGCTCGTGACCTCGCCGCCACCGACGACGTCGACACCCGCATCAAGCTGACCCGTGCCATCGGCGAGCTCGTGAGCCGCTGCGTGGCGGCGGACAAGCACGCCGAAGCGCTGGAGATCGCCGCCCTGCGCAAGCGCAGCGACGCGCAGCGCGAACTCGCAGCCGAGCTCGGGGGGCTGCATTGAGACTGCGCGACCGCATGCGCCGGCAGCCGCGCTCGGCCGGCGGCGAGGTGGCGGCGCCGCCCTCGACCTACACCGCCACCCTGGCGCCGGCGGGCCTCGACACGCGCCGGCGGGCCTTCATCGAAGGCCACGGCGGCTCGTCGGCAGCGGGGGCCTACCTGCGGATCGAGGCCTCGAGCGGCACCAGCCGATACGCATACTGCACGATCGACGGCATCGGCTTCGACCCCGGGCCGCTCGTGGCCGAGCTCGCGGGCTTCGAGGGCGTCGAGGTGGCGCTGACGGGCCCCGCCGTCAGCGCGGCCGCACGCGCGACGGCCTACGCGGCCGCACTCGCCCCGTACTACACCACGGCCGCCGACGGTGCCGACCTCGAGATCACCGGCGCCCTCGCGAGCGTGACGGTGGGAGGGGCCTTCACCTCGCGCGGCAGCGCTGGACTGTACGGGAATCACACGTCGCAGCCGGCGACGAACGGCAACCCCTTCGCCGCCGCGCTCGCGGTGCATGGCACCTTCACGCCGGCCCGGCGATCGTGACTGCGATCGGCGTGCTGCTCGGGACGCCGGGCGGCGACGACGTGCGCGTGGGCTTGTACACCGGGGGCTCGAGCACCAGCTTCGTCGGCACCACGCTGGTCGCCGAGGGCATCGTGAGCGCCACCGATGACGGCTCTGGCAATGTCTACGCCTGGCTGCCGCTGACCGCCGATCAGGTGCTTGAGATCGCCGACGGCACCTCGATCTGGCTCGTCGCGAAGTGCAGCACCGGGGGCACGAGCGGCACGCACCCGGGCCTCGCACTGGTGGGCGACTCCGAGGATTGGACCGCGCGCAACCTCGTGATCTTCTCGGGCATGTCCACCGATCCGTCGGTCGCCTTCCCGTCGACGCTCGACGGTGAAGCGAGCGACATCGACACCGGATTTTTGGTGACCATGATGGCCGCGCTGGAGTTCCGCACGGCTCCCTACGTGGGCGACGCGTCGATCGGCGGCGCCACCACGAGCGGCGTGCTGCACGGTGTGCACACCGACGCTGTGCTGGGCGCGTCGCAGTCGGAGCTGCTGATCCCCGATGCAGGCGGCGCCAACGTCTTCGCCGGCTTCACGCCGCCGCCGATTCCGGGCAAGCGACTGACGCGGCTCGAGGTGGCGATCGGTGACACCCATTCGGCGCAGTTCCGCGTCGCGTGCTACGAGGGCGGCACGCTCGGCGACGCCGACGGGGCCACGCTGATCGCGGATGCCGGGCTCACCTCGGGCTCGGCCGCGAACGCGTGGACGGGGATCAACGTCGCCGGCGAGCCCGCGCTGCCCGACACCGATCCCATTCATGTGGTGTTCCGAGGCAACGGCGGCGTGACGATTCGCTACGCCGCGAGCGGTGCCCCCGAGGGCGTCAATCTCCCGGACGACCCCGCCGATTACGCCATGGGAGCGCTCGACGAGTTCGAGATCAACACCTCCAACCCTTCGCACTCGACGGATCCAGCCGATCCGTTCGAATCGCCGATCGTCGGGGATGCCTCCGACTTCAACCCCGGAAACTGGCCCGGCGTGCGCTTCTATTGGCGCGTACCCGGCGACACCGTGAGCGGACCATGAAGACCTTCCCACAGCAGATCGCATCGCAGCTCGGCTTCACGCGCATCGGCCCGGCGGTGCAGCTGCCGATCGCCGAGACGGCCGCCACCGGCAATACTACGCTCGTTTCGATCGCAGCGGGTGAGCGCTTCGTGATCGAGTCGATCGAGCTCGTGCCCGGGGGTGCCGGCGGCTTCACCCTGCGCTCGGGCGCGACGGGAATCACCGGCGCGATCGCGGGCGTCGCGGGCTCGCAATACGTCTTCTGCGAGAAGTTCGGGCAAGCCGATGGTGACGATATCGTGCTGAACCGCACCGATTCGATCGCGATCGCGGGGTCGCTGGTCTACCGGGTGCTGTCGAACCCGGCGTGACCGCATGCCGCGGATCGATCAGATCTACGCGCACGAAGAGCGCGCGCTGTACCGGCGCACGTTCGGCGCAGCCTCGCACGCGCTGGTCACCACGACGATCATTCCGCACGAGCGAAACGACGTGCCCGGGCGCACGTGTCCATGCTGTGGGAGCGAGACGGCGCGAGAGCTCGGGCGCGTCGACGATCTTGCTGTGCTGATCAACCGGCAGACGGGCGCGCGGAATAATAGGTGGGATCAGCACACCGGCGACGGCACGCTCGAACTGTTCGACTCGAAGGCCACCCTGGCGCAGCCGTGGGGCACAGCCGATGCCCTCGTTTGGCAGGCACCAATCATCTACAGGTGCACCGAATCCCAGGTCGACGCGCTGACCGATGATCACAGCGAGGTGATCCTATTCACTGGCGGGTGGCGCTCGGGTAAGACGTTCCTAAGCGATATGTGGTGGACACGAGGGTGGGTGAAGTTCGGGGGACGAGGGGAAATCTTTTGGCTCGTGTCGCCCGCGCTGATGCGCACGTGGAAAAACATGCGCAAGATCTTCTTCGGAAAGGAGAGCGACCCGCCGCTGCTGCCCACCTACGTCACGCCCGGAGGTGCCCGCGTGCCGATCCTCGCCAGCAGCTTCCCCGAGAAGCACACGAGCTCGCACATGCATTTCAACTGGTTGGACGGCTCGCGCGGCGAACTCTACCACGCAGGCCACGGCCACGGTGGTCACCTCGAGGGCGACGACGTGCGCCGCGTGCAGTTCGACGAGGCCGCGCGCGTGCGCGAGAAGGATGCCTTCGAGGTGCTGCGAGGGCGTGTCGCGCAGTCGCTCGGCGCCCTGGGCCTCGCGACGGTACCGGACGACGAAGGGCCATGGATCTACGACGAGATCGTGCAGCCGATCGAGCAGAAGACGCCGACCGCAGCGAATATGCGAATGGTGGTCTTCGACAGCTACGACAACGTGTTCGTGGCGCGTGAGGCTATCGAACGACTCGAGGCCGGCACCAACGATCCGAAGACGCGCGCCGAGAAGATCCGCGGGCAGTGGCAGCGCGGCAACGCGTTCGCCTATGGCGACACGTGGTCGCAGTCGCTGATCGTCGACACCAACAGCCACGACCCCGAGGCCTGGGGCTTCCGCGCCGACGTGACGAAGATCGCCACGAAGGTGCTGCTAGGCACCGAGGGATGCTCGTACATCGCCGGGGCCGATTCGAACTGGTCCCCGCAAACGTGCATCGTCGGCAAGATCTTCGGCGACCCCGAGCACCCACGCACCTGGGCGCTGTGCTGGCTCGACGAGATCGTGCTCGACGGCGACAGCGAGATGGCCGCGCGCGCCCTCGCCGAGAAGGACGGCGGCCGGTACCGAGGACGCACGCTTGTGGTGTGTGATGCGAATATGTTTCGCAACTCGCAGTATCACGGCGGCCACTCGACGCAGAGCAATGACGCGGCCGAATACAAGCGTCTGGGGTTTCGTACCAAGGCGCCGATCACGGTTGACGGCACGAAGCACTCGAACCCCAACGTGCTCGAGGCGAGGAAGCTCGTGCGCATCATGCAGCGCGAAGGCGTGATGCTCTTTTCTGCGGTCGGCTGCCCGCAGCTCGTGCAGGCGATGCCGAAGGTGCCAAGCCGCGTGAAGGCCCACGCGGAAGCCGGCAGCCGCATGGACCGGCAGGTGTACAACTTCGACGATTCGCTGCGCTATCCCGCGTGGCGACTGTTCCAAAAGCGCTGGCTGCCGCAGGGTGTAGGCCAGGGCGTGAGGGTGGCGTGAAATGGTGACGATCGATCAGCTTTCCGAAGAGAAGCGCGAAGCGCTGTTCAACACCGCACTTCGCCCCCATGCGCACGGGGCCGGAGCACGTCGCCGCGAGTTCCTGCAGCGCTACAAGATCGCGACCGACGACTACGACGATCTGATCTCGGCTCGCATCGGAGCCACGCACCACAACGGCGAAGTGGTGGCCGAGCAATCGAGGTGGGCGGTTGGCTTCTTCAACATCCAGAAGCGTGTCGGCCGGAAGCTTGCGGTGGCCTACAAGCGCCGCCCGATTCGCCGACTGGAAGGCGAGGGAGTCACCGACGAGGACAACGCGAAGCTGACGAGGCTTTACGAGCGCCTCCACTTCAACGCCCGCGCGCTGCGGTGGCAGCGACTGGCGGTGCAGATGAATCGGATCATCGTCGTCGCGGTGGTGCGCGAGGACGAAAACGGCGAGCGCGTGATTGACTTCGACGTGCTGACCGGCGCGGAAACCGAAGTGCACTCCGCCGGAAACCGTCCGCTGGCGTCGGTGCCCGACGTGGCGGTGCAGCTGCTCGCACACCGCTTCGGCGCGAACGAGCCCGCGCTTCGGGTGATCGACTCCAACGGGCTGCGCTTCTACAACGAGCAGAAGCTCGAGATCCCTGCGCTGCGCGTCGAGCAGCAGATCGGCACGTTCCCGGGCGCCGACATGCTGAGCGAGCACGCCGAGCTCGGATCCGACTGGTGGGACTGGAAGTCGTGGTCACCGAACACCAAGGCCACGATCGAAGCCGGCATGATCTACGCTTCGGCAGGGTGGACGCGTAAGACCCAGTGCCGCAAGCTGCTCGCGTGCACCACCAGCGGCGAGCGCGACGACGTGGTCGACGGCTCCGACCTCGTCGACCACGAGCGGCCGCTGATGTTGAATGGGCCGAACATCGCGCTGGCATCGCATGACCTCGACACCCCGGTCGAAGGATTCCGCAAGCACGTGGCATGGCTCGTCGACGAATGCGCCGAGCAGATGACCGGCACCGCGTCGACGTTCGCTGACCCCGATCCCTCGCTGCCGAACGCGGGCGTGGGAGGGGTGCAGCAGCACGCGGCGATCGAGGAGGTGCGCGAAAGCCAGTGCCCACCGCTCGAGCGTTTCGAGCGTCGAATGGCCTACGTGATCATGCTGCTGGCGCAGATGCTCAACGACCCCGACGCGGTCGACCCCGAGCTCGTGCGCAAGTCGTTCAAGGTGCAGTTCCAGCGGCTGCCGTTTCTCGACACGCCCGAGGCGCGCGTGAAGGTGTATGGCGAGCGCACGAAGTTCGGAATCTCGAATCAAGTGCAGGCGCTCGTCGAAGAAGAGGGCATCAGCGAGGCTGAGGCCGAAGAGCGGCTGATGCACCTGGCCGAGCAGCGCGTGAAGCTCGACGCGTTCAGGGCGAGCCGGCAGCAGCCCGGCGACCCGTTCGCCGATCCTGCGCTCGCAGGCACCACCGCGATGCCGCTCGCCGCCGCACCGGGCGAAACGCTCGAGCAGACCCAGGGCCGCGCCGGCGGCAGCTTCGACGACGCGGGCAACCCCACGATGCCGCCCTCGGCTGCCGGCGACCTCGCGGCCCCCGGTGCGTCGGCAGCGGTGCCGGCCCCCGGCGCGCCGAAGGCCGCGGCCGCGCTTGCTGCGCAGGGCGGCACGGTGGCAGATGCGGCGCTGAACGGCACGCAGCAAAAGGCGATCACGGATGCCGCGCTGCTGGTGACCGAAGGCAAGCTGCCCGCCGAGTTCCTGGTGCGGTTCATTCCGCTCGCGATGCCGACGATCAGCGACGAGGAGGCCCGGCGCCTGGTGGAGCCGCTGATCGGCTTCGAGGCCCGGCCAGACCCCGTTGTTGCTGTCAAGCCCCCGGCGTCGCAAGCAAATCCCGGGCCGACGCAGGCCGACCCGGTTGCATCCAACGATTCCAAGGGCTAAGCTATCGGGGTGGTAGATGATCAAGACGGTGGGCTGAGCGCTGGTGAAGCGGCGTCCGGCGGGGCCGGTGCAAGTGACAGCGCCAGCGGCGGCGACGCCGGTGGCACAATCGACTGGAAGGCTCGGGCCGAGAAGGCCGAGCAGCTGCTGGCGAAGGCGACGGGCAAGGCCGGATCGACGCAAGCCGATCTGACCGCACAGCTTGGGCACGCACGCAGCGAGCACGATCGCGAGAAGTCGCGAGCAGAGCAGCTCGAGCGCGAGCTGAAGCAGCGCGATGTGCTCGACGCCGTGCGAGAGAAGGCGCCGCCTTCGATGCGCAAGGCGGTGACGCTCGCCGCGAAGGGACTGCTGCCGTCGATCGACATCAGCGACCCCGAAGCAGCGGCGCAGGCCGTGATCGAGAAGATCAACAGCGACGCACCCGAGCTCTTCAAGGCCTCGGCTGCCGTCTCTACTTCACCCCACGTCGCCACCGGCAACGCCCCATCGGGCGGTGTGCTCGTGATCGGCGGCAAGACCATCTTCTGAGAGGTGCCCCGTGGCTGTCCCGTCCAATACCACCGTCCGAAGCAACGTCGCCGAGATCGTGCCTTCGGAATGGATCCAAGATTCGATCATTCGCGTCAAGCGGCCCAAGCCGCTGTTCGCCCTGCTGTGCAATACCGACGTCGTGCCGCCGGGCAAGGGCAGCACGGTCAACATCCCGAGCGTGGCAGCGCTGGATCCTCCGGCCGGCTCGAAGACCGAAGGCGACGTCTTCACGGTCGTGCAAATGGACACCGGCGAGGACACGATGACCGGCGGCTTCGTCGGCCATCAGGTGCGCCTGTCCTACGAGGCGATCCACGACAGCGCGTTCGACATGCTCGACCTCGCGACGTCCGAGTCGATGGCGGGCCTGATGAACCGCGTCGACGCCGACGGCTTCGCGCTCTGTTCTTCGCTGGCGAACGTCGGCGTGGACGTGGGCACTTCGGCGCTGACCGACGCGGACGTGCAGGAGGCGGTGCGCCAGTTCAACGAGCAGAATCCCAACTTCGACGGCATGCCGGTGGGCGTGCTGAATGCGAAGCAGTTCCTCGATTGGTCGCTCGACCTTTCGGCGAACGGCGGCACGGCGCTGGGCGGCGATGCGCAGTCCAACGAAATGGCCAAGCTGATCGGCCCCGAAGCCGGCTTCAAGTGCGTTCGCCACGGCGTCGCGTGGTATCAGTCGAACAACATTCCGGTTGCGACCGGCGAGGCCACGGGTTTCATCGGAGTGGCGGGCAAGCTCTCGCCCTTCTGGCTGCGCTCGTGGCAGGAGCTTCGCGTGGTGCAGGAGGATGACCCCGACTACGCCAGTGTGAAGCTGACCTTCATGATCCGCTACGGCGTTGCGGTCGTCGACGACGATCAGGCCGTCAGCATCACTTCGGATGGAGCGTGATCCCATGGCTGGCAAGGTGCGACTCACGACTGACGATGTGCCGGTGATCTGGCTCGTCACCCCTGCGGGCAAGCCCTTCAAGCACCCGGTGGGGCTGTGCTTCAACTCCAAGGTGATCCGCTACGACGGTGGCACTCCGCAGCTGCGGCCCGGCGCCGTTGCCCGCGGCTACCGCTACCTGCGTGATGTGCTCGCCCCCGACGAGGTGGCGCTGTGGCAGGAGTACGCCGCCGCCGAGAAGGCGGCGAAGGGCAAGCTGCGCCTGCCGCCCGAGCTTCGCCCGCGAGCGCTTCGCGTCGCGCAGCCCGGCACGCGTCAGAAGGCGCGGATCTTCGTGCCCGCGGCGCTGATGGCCGCGACCACCAAGCGCGTGAGCGTCGAAGTGCCCAACACCCCCGACGCCCCCGAAGCCGAGGGGCCGGATCCCCGCGACGGGCAGATCGCCGAGCTGGTCGAGGCCTCGAAGGCGATGGCGGCCGAGCTCGCGCTGCTGCGCGAGGAGAAGCAGCTGCTCGAGCAGCTGGCGGCCGAGCAGAGTGCCAGCGCGGAGATCGAGAGCGCGACGGCCGAGGCGAAGGACAAGACCAAGGCGGCGAAGAAGACCGCGGCGGAGGATCGGATCTGATGCCCGCCGTTCGCAAGCCCAAGATCCTCGTGATCTCCACGCGCGTCACGACTGCCGGCTTCGCCAGCGGCGCGTCGGCAGCCGCGGCCGTGCACTCGCTTCCGGCCAACGCCTTTCCGATTCGCGCACTGATCGAGTGCGAGTCGCCCATGACGTTTTCGGCTGGCACCACCACAGGTGCCACCGCGACGCTGGGGCGCTCGGGCAGCGCCAGCTTGTACCTGAGCAGCGGGAACCTCGGGGCGATGACGGCTGGCCAGAAGTCGGTGCTGGGAGGGCAGGGCGCCGGCGCGGGCGTGCTCGACACGACCGCCCGCGACGTGCTGCTGACGATCACGCCGACCGGCGGCGCCGCTGATGCCGACGAGATCAGCGGCGGTGTGTTCTGGGTGCATCAGGAGTACGAGATCGCCCCCGACCGCGTCGGGTGACAGTCGATGGCTGCTGGCTTCCACGAGGTGCTCTTCGAGGGCGGCGCGCAGGACTTGATCCACGTGCCGCCCTCGCGCGTCGCGTCTGCCTCGGTGCAGGTCGAGGATCTGACCGAACCGGACGACGGCGCCGATCGCTTCATCGTCGCGAACGGGGCCGCGACTGTCGACAGCTACAGCACGACGAGCACCGCAGCCGCCGGCGCCGGGCAGCCCGATCCGCGGCTCGTGACGCATGCAGGCGCGACGGCTACCGCTGGCCGTGCCTACGAGATCACCGCCAGCGATGGCCGCCGCGAGCTCTTCGCGGCCGAGACGGTCACCGCCACGACGCTGCGCAGCGCGACGCCGCTGTCGGGGGCCTACGCGAGCGGGGCCACGGTGCGTGGTGTGCAGCTCTCGGTGGCGTTCCCTTCGCTCGCCGCTGCCGACGCTGACATCTTCGAGGCGGATCACCCGCTGCGGGTGCGCTGGCAGTACACCGCACCCGACGGCGCCACGTGGCGCGTCGACGAGCTCGTGAGGCTGGTGCGAGGCAGCGCGACCGCACGCCACCTCGCGGCTGTCGAGCTCGACCTGCGAGCATCGAAGTGCGAGCTCGTGCGGCTGCTCGGGCCCCAGGCCTCGGCGCTGCGCAACCTCGTGGCGTCTGTCTCGCGTCGGCTCACCGCCGACCTGCGAGGCAAGGGGATCGACCCCAATCGCTATTTCGCCGGTGACGAGGGCTACGAGCTGCTGAAGCAGGCTTGCGTACTCGAGATGGCTGAAGACGGCCTCGCGCCTGCGAACATGGACGCCGCCGGCTTCGCCGCGCTGCAGTCGCAGAAGTTCGGCCGCATGTGGCAGCAGGCGACGCGAGGCAGCGACAGCGCGGTCGCAGCGACCACGACGCGCGTCGACGACACGGCGGCCGCTGGCTCGTCGAAGGTCGTGCGTTCGCCCTGGAGGCGCGGATAGTGGCGGTGTTTCCCAGCACGACGCTTGCGCAGCTCGAGGCCGCGATTCGCCCGATCATCGCAGCCATCGTGCCGTCGCACGCCGCCGACCGCGGCGAGGCGTGGATCCCCACCGACGACAACGCGGATCCCGGCTCGGGTCTGTGCCCGCGCCTGTTCTTCTTCGAGTGGAGCGATCCCACGAGCGTGCCCGGCGGCGCCACGGGCAACGCCGACAGCGAGGTGGCGATCGAGCTGCGGATCGTGACCGACTACCGGGCTTTCGACGCCCGCTCGCTCGCACAGATTGTGGTCGAAGACTACTGGGACCTGCACGATCGGCTCTTCGAGGCGTGCCAGCAGGATGAGATCGACGGGCTGACGAAGATCGAAGAGCTGAGGATCGACCCGCTCGACGCACAGGGCGTCGCGCACACGTTTCGCGTGCAGTACATGCGCGCGCGCCGGAGCTGACAATGCCGAGCAACGCCATTCAAAAGACCGTCGCTTTCGACCGCGAGAGCGCCTTCGCCGACCCCGACGGCGACGGCACGGCGAAGGATTGGGACTCGCTTACCGCGAACGGTGCGGTGATCAACTGCCGCAACCTCGACTACTCCAAGATCAAGCGACCGAAGATCCCCAACCCCAACATCGTGCAGCGCGCGGGCGCGACGCGTGCGGGCATCCTCGGGCTGCGCGGCCATGAGTTCAGCTTCGACACGGATTGGAGCGAGGGCAGCACCAACGCGGCCGAGGGCGCGCAGGCGGCCCGCATCGCGCAAGATGAGCTGCTATTCAACGCGCTCGGCGGCGAGCATCGCGGCTATGCTGCCGGCCTCGCGGGCGGCACTGCTTCGGCGCCGACCGTCGAAGATGCCGACGGTGACAATCTCGAGCCTTACGGCTGGTCGTTCTTCGTCGACAGCGGGTCCGGCTTCGGCGAGTTCGCCTGCTACAGCGTCGTGGCGGAGGGTGTCGGATCCGACACTCTCACGATGGCTTCCGGGCATACGCTGTCGTTCGTGCCCGATGCCGGCGGTGCAGACACGGCATATGCCGTCGTCGCGCATTACCCCGATTGGGATGCGCTCGAGGACCACACACACGCGAATCACACGTCGCTTTGTTTCTTCTTCAAGGGCCGCCACGCCGAGCACAGCGTGGAATCGCTGGGAGATGCGCTCTCGGTGGAGATGGGACCGATCGAGCAGGGCACGCCGGGCGAACTCAAGTGGTCGGGCATGGGCTGCGACTTCAGCGACAATGGCATTTCGCAGCCGTCGCTCGACGACACGCCCGCCGGCGGTCCCGGCAGCGTGATCGGCAGCGGCATCGCGACGATCTGCCACTTCGCGACGGCGGGTGCCGCACTCGCCACGCAAACCTTCTGGGGCGCGGTGCAGGTCACCGTCGGGATCAAGAAGGACCCGGTCACGGGCCCCAACGGTCGCGAGGGCAAGCACGGCTATGGACTGACCGAAGACAGCTACAACGCCACCAAGGTCGAAGTGACGGTGCCGTTCGACGACGCGCTGATCGCCGAGTACCACGCCGACACCCGCAAGCACCTGCGGATCCAGATCGGCCGCACGGTCGGCGATGCTCGCTTCGTGTATTTCCCGCACCTCGAGTATGCAGACACGCCGGAGAAGGTGAGCGTGGGCGGTCGCGACGCGCTGAAGCTCACCTTCAACGCGCTCGAGCGCGAGGTGGCGCAGGGGTCCATGACGGCGGCGCAGTACCACCTCGCTCGCGCCAAGATGATCATCGGAAGGGTAGGCTAATCGATGCGCCAGAAGTTCGCCCCCACTCACGACCTGTGCGCCCGCATGCGCTACGTGCCGAGCAGCGACAGCGCATGGCGCCACGAGCTCGTCGACAGCGAGACCGCCGAGCTTCGCAAGGCGGCCATCGTTGCGCTCGGCGAGCACCCGTCGGCGCTCGAGCTCGAGGCCGCACGCGACGCGCCCTACCACGCCGAGACGGGCCACCCGTTTTGGCGATACTTCTCCGGCTCGACGCGCTTCGATCTCGACGATCCGGCGCTGCAGCCGTACCTCGATCGCGACGCCAAGCCCGAAACGTGGCGCTTCCGCCGGCTCACGCTCGACGAGCGCGACCGGGCTGCCTACTACGATCGCCAGGGCAAGCGCGAGACTGGCCTCGCCTTCGCCTACGCGCACGCGGTGCTCGAGCTGCTGAACCCGAGCAGCGCCGAGGGCGAGCGGCTGGCCGACTACCTCGCGAAGCTGCCTCGCACCGGCCGCAGCGCGTCGCAGATCGACGAGCTGCTGCGCCTGACCGAAGATTACGCTGGCTCGATCGCCGCCGACGTCGGCGCGGCCGCGTTCCAAGGTTCGCAGGATCTCACGCGCGCCGAAACTTTTCGCTGAGGCTCGCCGCGTGGACGTGGCTCCCCTCGGGGGAGGTCGGCGAGTCCTGGAACCCACACGACTGCGAGCGCAACTGCGGCGCGCGAGGCGAGCACACTGGAGTGCGGCAGCTGCGGGGCTGCACGCGTTTCGATCTGCCGCCGGTGCAGTGGGAGGTCGACGAGGAGCTGATCGCGTTCCACCACGGTGCACCGCGGGACCTCGAGCGCCCGGGGCTCGGCACGTGCGAGAAGCCCACCGAGCGCCCCGAACACGGCTGCCCCGGCGGCTACCAGCGCGCGCGCGTACTGCAGGGGCTGCACCGCTACTACCGGCGCCGCACCGACGATGGCGCGCGGGTGCAGAATCCCTTCTTCGACGCGTGCGACGACTGGCTGATCCACGCCGCGATCTTGTACCTCGAGCACGAAGAGGAGCGCTGCGCGGGGGATCGCGAGCGCGTGTGGCACGACCAGCGCAAGAGGGAGGTGAACCGTGGCTAGGCCTGCACCCAGCCCAGGCGTGACCGGCAGCGGGTCCACAACGGCCACCGGCGAAGTACTGCTCAAGGGCAACGCGGTGCAGCTCGACACCACGCTGCAGAATACTTCGAGGGCCGTCGACGACCTCACGAAGAAACTGCACGAGGTGGGCGCCGCCACCGACGCGGCGAAGAACGCCAGCGAGCGCGCGCGCCAGGAGCGGGTCGATTCGATCGGATCGACGATCGCGGCCACGAACGCCTCGACGAACCTGTCGAAGACCTACACGCGACTGGGCTTCGCGGCGCATCAGCTCGTCGCTGGGACCGCGTCTTTCAATACGGCGCTGCAGGGAGTGCTCGGCACGCTGGGGCCCACCGGCCTGGCTGTCGGCGCGCTCGTGGGTGTCGTGTGGCATTTCGTCGATGCCGAGATCGCCGCTGCCGATGCGACGAAGAAGGCCACCGCTGAGCTGAAGAAGCAGCGCGAGGAGGCAAAGCGGCAGTCGAAGATCGACTACTTCGAGCAGGTGTTTCTGCCCGAGCAGAAGCTGAAGGCCGAGGAGCGTACGGCCGTCGCCGCACTGCGCGAGACCGAAGATTTCCTCGAAGAGGAGGCCGCCCGCGCGCGCCGCGAAGTGCGGTTTGCGAAGCAGGGCCCCGATCGCGACGCGGCGAAGCGCCAGCTATCGGAAGTGATGTCAGCGCGAGCGGTCGCGCGAGCCGAGGTGCTGAAGGCCGAGGCTGAGGTGGCCGCCGCGGTCGAGGACATGGATTCGTCGATCCGACTGAAGAAGGAAGCCGAGCGCACGCTGCGTGCCGATCGCCTGCGCCAGATCGACGATGAAGACGTGGCCGAAGAGGAGGCGCACAAACGCAAGCAGCGCCGCGCCGCCGAACAGCTCACGGACGTCGAGAAGGACTTCAAGCGCGAATCGGAGCGCGTGATCTATAGGCGCCAGCTGTTCGAGGATATGCAGAAGCGCGTCGAGGGGTACGCGAAGCGCGACCGCGAGGCCCGCGACGCGGCCGACTTCAAGGCGTTGGATCAGCGCTTCGAGGACGCTACAAAGCGAGCCGCACAGCAGGAAGCGGCGACCCGCGCTGCCGAGCTCGAGCGGCTGAAGGCGCAGGGCGCCGCAGGCTCGATCAAGGATCCGAGGTTGGCGGAGATCGAGCAGCAGCGGATCGAGGAGCAGTTTCAGTTTCAGCAGCAGCTCGAGACCGGCTTCGCGCAGTTCGATCAGGCGCGAGAAATGCGGCACGTTCGCGAGCTGCAGCGCCTCGACGAAGAGCGAGCGGCACGCGAGAAGCTGCTCGTCACTGTCGACAAGGCCTCGAAGATGGCCGCGAATGCTGCGTCGCAGACGCTGCTCGCGATCATTTCGGTCACAGACGCCCGGCGGCAGGCCGAGCGAGCCGCGCGCGCGCAGGGCAAGTCGGACGCCGAGGCAGCGCAGGCGGGCAAGGTCGCCGAGCTGAACGCCCGCGCCAGCCAGCTGCAGGGGATCCGCAACATGGCGGGAGTGAGGGCGCTCGAGGAGACCGCCGAGGGCATCGCATCGCTGGCGTCGTTCGACTACACCGGCGCGGGCTTCCACTTCGCGAGTGCTGCGGTGTTCGGCGCGGTGGCGGGCGCGGCAGGAGCTCGCAGCCGCACACTGTCGGATCAGGCCTCGAGCATGGAAGCGGGGGGCTTCAGCAGCGGCGGTGCCTTCGGTCCTGGGCAGGCGGGGGGCGGCGGGGGAGGGTCGACGTCCGCAGCGAACGGGCCGTCGGCGAACTTGGGCCCCGTGCCGGGCTCGCCCACGCCACAGCCTCGATCGGGCAAGATGCCGACCGGCAACACTACCTACATTCACGTCGAGCACCTGCATGGAAAGATGGATCGCGAGGTCGTGCGCGACATCTCCGAGCAGCAGCGCCAGCTCGGCTACAACGGGGCGAACTTCGGGAGCCGGTGACGCATGCCGCAAGTCGAATCCTCTTGGCTGGTCGGCTCCATCACGCTGCCGGACGCCACCGCGCTGTTCGACAGCGAGGACGTCGTGCTGCCTGGCGGCACGTATTACCTGCGCCACCCCACCGCCGCGCTGTCGCTGGTCGACGTCGTGCGCACCGCGATCAATGACTCGCTGTCTTCGATCACGTGCACGTCGCTGGTGGTCCTGGAAAATCGCCGCACGCAGATCAACCTGTCGACCGCTGCGGATCTGATCTGGGCAACGGGCTTCGCCGACTCCGCGGAAGATTGGGCCGCGGTGCTCGGCTTCAGCACCGGCGATTTGACCCTGGCCGCGAGTTACACCAGCAGCGGAATCTCGCCGCTGCTGTTCTCGGCCGGCTACCCCGCGCGCCCGAAGACGCAGGCCGGGATCACCGGCTACACCGTTCTGAAACAGGCCTTCCTGAAGGCGGCCGACGGCAGCGTTACGCGCCGCGTGGGCTTCGGAAACGAAACGTGGCAGGAGCTCGACTGGGGGCACATCGTGCCGAGCCGCCTGCAGTCCACGGGATCCGTGCTCTCGCAAGGCGGCACCTTTCACCAGTTTTTCGAGCAGTCGCTTTCGCTGGGGCTGTCGATGCTTCACTACGAGGACATGATCGAAGACGCCGCAAGCACCACGGCTGCCAGCTGGTCGACGCCGCTGGGTCCGTATCAGCTGCGCGACGGCTTCGATGGCAACTGGTACGCGCGCAACGTCGCCAACGCTGAGATTTCGTCACCTCTGAGCCTGCCGCTCCTGGCGGTCGAGGAATACTGATGCCGACCACCACGCAGCTGCGCGAGTACCCCGGCGCCCAGGTGGGCCATGTCGTGCTCTTCGACGGGATCGAGATCGGGCTGACCGATCGCCGCGAGCTCGTCGGCATCGACACGGGCAGCGGCCACTCGGTGCAGCTCGGGCTGCAACGCAGCGGGCTGTCATACCGCATGGCGATCGACATACGCACCGGCGAAGTGTTGCAGTCGCCCGCCACGCTTCCGATCGACGACTTCGACGATTCGATCTGCGACCTCTTCAAGGTCGCGAGCACCAGCGAGCAGGCGCTCGTCGACGTGCCCTTCGGCGCTGGCACTGCGATCGCCCCCAGCGAAGACCTGTCGCCACGCACCGAGCTTCACGGGCGCCATGTAGGCCTCGAGCGGATCTCGAGCTCCGGCGCGCGCCACCAGTTCCCCGTGCCCACCGACGCATCGGACACGTGGGGCATGCAGCACACGATCGCCCTCGATGGCGCGGGCACCGAGAGTGCGCCCGTGTCCGAAGATCCGATCGTGTGGAGCGGCCGCCGCGTTGAGCTTCGGCGCGTGTATTTCGACCTGGACGGCACGCCGCGGCCGTGGTCGGAGTCGCGTCGCTTGTGGATGGGCACCCTGCGCGACGACGGCATGCCGCGGGGACGCCGGTGGACGATCGAGGCAGCAGGGCCCGAGTCCCTGCTGCAGAAGCCGCTTGCGCTCGGCTGGCAGCGCGAGCCGGTGTCGGCGGTCAGCGACCTCGACCTCGACGCCACCAGCGACGAGCGCGAGACGGGCTTCGGTGTGCGCTTGGTGATTCCGTATGGTGGCGGCGGGGGCGATTATTCGCTGGACCTCTTCGCCAGCGACCTGACCGGAGCCAACGCGATCGAGCTGCGCGACGAGATCCGCGCCAGGATCGAGCTCGCCGCGGCGGACGCAACCGGCGACGGCCCGTTCGACGAGATCGCAGGGTGCGCAGTGTCGATGGATGCGCAAGGCCGCGTCCGCATCGCGACGACCACCACTTCAAACTTGCCCGCGATCCTGCAGCTCTGCCTGCACCGCAAGGTGTGGGCCGCGCTCGGCTACGAGGTCGAGATCCAGCGGCAGCTCGAGCCGCCCGATGCCGTCGCGGTGCGGTTCGATCCAATCGGCGCCGATGCCTTCGCAGCGTCGGCGCCTGGCGGCGACTACTGGGTCGGAACCTTCTTCACCGGCACCGAAGACACCACGATTTATCCCAACGGCGCGAACAACGGCGGCGCGACGAGGGTCTACAGCCCGCTATATCCTGCGGGCACGCAGACGCTGCTCGCTGACCTGAACGGCGGGCGAGGGCAAGTCGTGCGCCTTGGCGACGCGAACCTGGGCAGCGATACCTCGCAGTCGACGATCGCACACCCAGGCCAGGCAGCGAGACCGATCGCCAGCGACCCCACTGATCCCACGGCACCGATCGAGATCGACGGGGTGCCTTGCACGCGCACCGGCTTCTGGCTCTTCTTCGGCGTGCGCCGCTACGTGGGCGGCGGCGACGGGGTGCCCAACTACGCGGTAGGCATCGACGAGGTCTTCGATGAGGTGTGGGTCGGCGAGGCATCGTGGGTCGGCGGCGCGGGGCAGCAAGCGGGCTTGGTGTCCGGCGATCGGATCATCGTGACGAAGTGGTGGGAGCCGGGGTTGTTCGGCTTCGCGTCGAAGGGCGGAATCACCAGCGACTGGGTAGCGCGCGTGTCGACCGGCGACCCCGAGGACGGCAGCGTTCGCGCGGTGCCGATCGCGGTGTCGAGCTACTCCGACGGCTTCGACGAGGCCCACAAGGTGCTGCTGCGCACGCTGCTGACGACGGGCACGTCGGCGGGTTGGTCTTCTTACGCGGCCGACGGCGCCGCGACCCTGGCCGCGGGTGAGAACGAGCCGAGCGAGGCGCCCTCGCTGCGGTGCGACGCCGAGGTGGCGCCGCTCGGGCTCGCGATCCCTGCCGACTGGGTCGCGGCGCCGTCGGAGTTCGACGCGGTCGCCGAGCAGGTGGCGAACTCCGACGTGCTGAAGGTGAAGGCGGCCTACTCGGCGGCCTACCCTGCCGGCGACCTGCTGCGCTCGCTGATGCAGCCGCTGGGCTGGTGCTGGCACCTGCGCGACGGCGCGTTCGGCATCTGGTGCCCCGCCGACGGGCTGACGATCTACGACGCAACCCTGGTGATCGATCGCAGCGTGCGCGGTGAGATCGGCAGCGGTCGCTTCACGCACCCCAATCAATCGCTGCGCTACCTGCAGCCGATCGACAGGTGGAAGTTTCAGACCAACCTGCGCCCGCACTTCGGCGGCACCACGCTGCTCGAGCGCACCTCGCTGGATCGCGGATTCGCGTACCGCCCCGGCACCGTGCAGCAAGATGTGCTTGCGCACCATATGCGCCGGCCCGAAGGGATCTACGCGCGACTGCAGACGCTGTCGGCATGGTGGGCCCGTCGCCACTTCCCCGTGAGCGGGTACCCGATCTCGATCCTCGAGGCCGAGCGCGCATGGCCGGGCACGATCGTGCGGCTGACCGACTCCGAGCTGGTCGACCCGCGGGGCTACTACGGCGTCGTCAATCGATTGGCCGTGGTCACGGCGCTGCGCGTCGACTTGGCCGATGGCATGCGCGGCAACGGGGGCACGGCGTCGGTCGACCTGCTGGTGTTCGACGACAGCGCTGCGACCCCCCGCTACCACGCGCCCGTGGCGGTCTGCATCGGCTACGACTCCGCCACGCAGCGGTTGATCACGGCGCCCGAAGGCCTCGGGGCGGTCGGCGGTGGCGCTCTCTTCGTCGAGCCCCAGGTCGACGGCGTGGTGCCGTTCGGCGGCGACGCGGTGATCGAGTGCTGGCAGTGGGACGGCTCGACCTGGGCGCAGACGTGCAGCGGCACGGTCGACAGCGCAGCCGCCGGCTACGTGCAGCTGACAGGCCCGATCACGGGCACCTACTACCGCGACCGCGACACGATCGGCGTGCTGCGCCCCACCGCGACGGCAAATGCAGCGTGGGTCGACGCGATCTTCAGCCCGATCAGCAGCGGTACCAACGGGCAATGGACCGACGTGGCCACGCCGACCGACGGCTACCCCTGGGAGACTTGAAATGCCTGCATCCTACGAGCAAGGCTACAATGCGCGGGCGAAGGCCTCGACCCGCCTGTATGTCACCGGCGCATCGATCACCGCGTGCACCGCTGATCTGTCGCAGTACGGGCAGAACCTCACGGCGGGCACCTCGTGCGTGTTTCAGGCCTCGCCCGGCAGCGCGCGGCTCGACTTCTCGCACCCGCGCACGATCGGGGCGGTGATCACCGCCAACAGCACGGACACGGGCACGATCTTTCGCCACGGCTCGGCCTCGCCGACGCGCTTCGCGTTCAACGCGGCGGCTTCGCTGCGCGCGACGGTGAACAACACCACCGCCGGCACGCTCGCGATCACCGGGCTTGACGGCACGCGCGACACGCTGGTCGTGGCTTGGACCTCGCGAGCCAACCCGGACACCACAGGCGCGAGCGATGCCGTCAGCTCGACGCTGCACTGCTTGAACGTGACCAACGGCACCTACCAGTCGACGACCTTCGTGCACGCGGTGTCGACCACGAAGACGCAGACGGCATTTTTCGGCGCCGCCGACAACGCTTCGACCGCGGTTTTTTCGGGCGGGATCACTTCGATCTGGTTCGAGAACCGCGAGCAGTCGTGGGTCGAGATCGAAGCGGACTGGGTTTCGACCTACACGCCGCCGTCGAGCGACTACACCGTCGAGCTTCAAGGCCTGCCGCCGCAAGCCGACACGATCGACGCGGCCAACTACCACCACGGCCCCGCGGCGCTGTGGGCTGTCGACGCCACCGCTCGGCTGCAGCGCCGCACGCTGTCGGCGTTCGCCAACGATCGCTGCCGCGTGGCGCTGACGTGGCAGGCCTCGACGCTGACGGGGCCGTTCGTGCGCCGCGTCCCCGGTGACGCTGCGTGGCGAATGCCGCTTGGACATCTGCACGTCGCCCAGGTGCCCGACGTGTGCAACGCGATCGCAGCTCACGTGCACGTGCGCTCGTGGACGACCAGCGGCGCAGCGGTGCCCGTAGGCTTGCGGGTCTACAGCATGTCGCGCCCGCCGGGCGTCCCGGGCAGCGGGCCGCTCGAGCAGTTCTTCGCCGAGCAGGTGATCACCCGCGACGACGACGCGAGCAGCGGGTCGCTGACCGTGTTCGACCCGCTGCCGATCGCTCGGGGGCGCGGCGCCCTGCGGCGCGGCAAGACCTACCTCGCGCTGGCGATCGCGATCGATCCCTACGGCGCGAGCGCAAACGATGCCAACGCCCGCGTGACGATCAACGGCATGCACTGCGTGCCTGGCTTCATCGATCCCGCCGGCGGCGGGCAGTTCGGACTGCAGCAGCCATGACGGACAGTGCGTACAAAACGAAAGTCCTCGCCGGGCTCACCCCCGCGACGCCAGCACCCGGCGGCCTCGCTCCCTACACCCGCGTGCGCTGGGCACCGCTGCGCGCCCTCTTCGCTGCGCAGGACACGATCCCCGCGACGTCGCGGCGCACGCTCGCCTCGGTGGGGCTGAGCGGCGCGGCCTCGTGGGCGCAGCCATCGGGCCTCGACCCCGACGGCGGGGCAGGGGATGCGCAGTTCTACCCGACCAATGCCTGGCGCACGATCCACACGACGCTCGCGAATCTCACCCCCGGCTGCGAGCTCGAGGCCTGCGTGCTCGCGTGCCCCGCAGGGCTCGTGGTGAAAGAAGTCGCCGGCGACTGGGTGAGCGACGGCGCGTGGGCCGAGCTTCGCGTGCGCGTCACGTGGACGAACGGGGGCAGCAGCAGCGGGCCGCACGACTGGACGGTCACGATCCCCGGCTCGACCCACGGCACGTGGACCGGCGACGAGGAGAGCGTCGACGGGGGCAACTGGTCGCGGCTGCTCGAGCGGCGGATTGTGGAGATCCGGCCGCCGGGCTACGACAGCGATCCGGCGATCCAGGCGGCATACTCCGAATGGTCGCAAGTGGAGATCGCGATCGCGGTGCGCGGCGGCATGCGGCTGGTCGAGGCGATCGTGCACGAGCAACCGCTCGCGCACACGACCACGCACGAGAGCCACGGGCTGACCTCGGTGCACGCGATGCCGCCCGGCGCCGCACCGTTGACCTCGCGCCCGCTCGACGAAGCCCCCGACGGCGCCACCTACGAGGAACACCGCTTCGGCTCGCGGCGAATGGCGCAGGTGGCCGAGCGGCAGAGCGAGCGGCTGGGCCCGCGCGTGCTGTCGTGGTCGAGCTACAGCGAGGCGACGCACGACCCGCTGACCGAGACCGAGGCCGCGCCCGTGACGGTCACCAGCACCAGCTACGTCGACCTGCTCGACCCCACGAGCACCAGCTACGACGCGGCGGGGCCCGGCTTCGCCGTCGCCGGCGCCCATGCGCAGCTGCACCGCCTGGCCGGCCCGTACATCGCGGGCGGGCGCTTCGGGGTGGTGCCGGTGCGGGTGAGCGTCGACGCGTCCTGCACGAGCACGGGGGGCCGCGTGCGGGTGCAGTGCGGCTCGGGCTACGTCGAGGTCGCGGTGACGGGCGCGCGAGGGTGGTACACCGCCACGGGGCACCTGCAGTCGCAGGTCTTCCCCAACGACGCCGACGCACCGCCGATGGTGCTGCGGGGCTCGAGCTCGAGCGGAGCGCAGACGCTGTCGGTGTGGAACGTGTCGATCGACTTCGGCACGTGGGCCTAGTCGCAGTCGGCGTCGCAGGCGTCGTAGAACTCGGCGCATCGCTGCGCGCAGGCGAGGCCGCACGGCGCCGAGCTGCCCTGTTCGTGCTCGAGGCATGCGTCGAGCTCGGCGTCGCATTCCGCGTGGCACTCGGCTTCGGCGTCGTCACGATGCGCAGGCGCCACGATGCCGGGGCCCGGGGCAGGGGAGGGCGGCGCCTCGACAGCGCAGGCCGAGGCGAGCAGCAGGGCGGCTAGGATGCGTGCGGTCATTCTTCGACCAGACAGGTGCCGGCGGCGGTGACTTGGTGTTCCTGCACCCACGCGCACGAAGCGGCGTCCCCCTCGGCGCAGCGCTCGAGGTGGATCCGCGCGGCCGCCGCGCACGGGTCGCAGGCGGCGAGCAGGGCAGCGACGGCGGCGAGCAGCAGGGTGGCGCGCATGATGGTGTAGCTTGCGGCCACCGCGGCGAAAATCAAGCCCTGCGCGCCTGCCGCCGGCGGCCATGCACGAACGGTGCTAGGCTTTGCGCTGTGATCACGCTGCGTTCCCTTGCTGACATCGACTTCGTCGCCGCGTGCGCTGCCGCTCTGCTGGCCGGCCTGCTGATCCTGGTGCCCGCGCTGGCCCCCCTCGCCGCGCGCGTGCCGCCCGAGCTCCTGCTGAGCTTCGCGGGCGGCGCGATCGTTCGCTGGGCCCTGCGGCAGCCGCCCTCGCCGCCCGCAGCGGGCGCCCTCGAGGCAGCCCCGGCGTGAACGTCGCGGACATCGCAGCCGACAGCGGCCCCGTGGCGCTGATGCTGGGCATCCTGGCGAAGCTGGCGCACGGGATGCTGGGGTCGATCCTGCGCGAGGTGAAGGCCTTGCGCGCCGAGCTCGTGACGCACACCAAGCTCGACGATCAGCGGCACGCCGACGTCGTGGCGGCGCTGCAGCAGCGCTGGGCCTCGCAGCCACGCTAGTCGTCCGGCGCAGGGGTGGCGCGCTGTGCAGCCGCGTCCAGGTACTCGGCTGGCGTGACGGTCAGGCCCTCGCACCACTCGAGGGTCGCGGGCAGGACCCACAGCCGGAGCAGCACGCGGCGCTGGTCGGGCGGGAGCGGCGGGCGCCCGCGCTGCGGCAGGCCGATCTCGACGGTCGCACCGCAGCGCGGGCACGGGGTCGTGGTCGCGCTCGCCTCGAGACGCTGGCCGGCCCACCCGCACGGCGGGCACTTCACGGTGACGCGGCTGGTCACGTGATCACCTCGAGCTGGCCGGCCGCCAGGGTCGCGCAGTCGTGTCCTGAGCCGTCCGAGTACCGTACTGGTCGATCAAGCTGCACCGTCACCGCGGTCCAGTACGGCGAGGCGATCGCCGTGACGATCTCACCGCCCGTGGCGAGGCTGTCCGCGTCCTGGTCGCCGACCGCCATCCGCACCCTCGTGACCCAGTCCGCGGTCGCGCGCACGCGCTGCCCGACGGCGAGCGGCGTGCCGCAGGAGGCGACGAGCGGGAGGTCAGTAGCGCCGATCATCACGCACCCGTTTTCGCATTCGTTGCTCTGCACGAACTCACTTCCCGACCGCCTCTCCGATGCGACACGCGAGGCACCGATCGCAGTCGTCGTCATGGTGCTCCCAGTGGTGCTCACACTCACACTCGCAGCCGTTCCGTTCGAGCAGCTTGCGGACCGCACGGATGCGCTCGTCCGACTCCATCGAGTTGCGCTGGTAGTGATCGATCAGGGCCAAGACGTTGTGTTCACCCTGGCCGGCGTCGTCGAACAGCTTGCGGAGACGGTTGGCTTCGGACACCGACGCCGAGTACGCCGCCAGCAGGTCGTCGTATCCGTTCGCGGCTTTCCACTCGTCCACAAGTCTAGTTCTCTCGGCGTCGCGCATGCGCTCGTAGTCCTTGCGCATGTTGTCGTACGTCATCGGTCCCTCCTTAGCCGAGAGCGTCACCCGCCGTGTGCTCACGCCCGGGCTGGTCAAAGCCTGCGGTCTTGCCTGCGATACGAGGTGGCGACTCAAGAGCCGACGCCAGTTCCTGGTATGCGTGCTCGGTCATGCTCTCCGCGACGCTGGAGAGGATGCGGCGCGCGGCTTCCACCATTCGCCCTGCCTCTCCCGCCCGCCCGATCCACTCGTCCATCTCGTCGAGCAAGTGACCAACGCGCGCCCCCAGGCCGTCGAAGATGACCGCCCGCCCGTCCAGCGCGTCGAGCACCTCGCGGAGCCTCGCATCCTCCGGCTTCGCCAGCTCCTCGGCGAGACTCTCGATGCGCATCGCCATCGACTCGACCTGGCGGGCCAGCGAGGCGTTCTCGGAGCTTAGGTGATCGCTGTTGGAACGCAGGACCTCGTTCTCGCGCACCAGCTCGCGGTTCCGTTCCTCCCAATGCCGATTGCAGCCCGGAGAAAGCCTGCACACGCCATCCTGGCCGCAGTCCTCGATCTCGCTGCGCTGCCGGATCTTCGGCAACGCGCCGCTGCACGTCGTCTGCTCGCGGTCGTAGTTGCGGACCATCCCGCAGCGCGAGCAGACGGACCAGCCCTCGCGCTCGTGCTTCGCCCACTCGTGTCCCAGACTACTCACAGAGCGCCTCCCTCTCTGAGCCATGCCTCGATGGCTCGCAGGGCTGAGACGATCCGATGGGAGCCCGACTGCCCGGCTGTCGCGTAGAGCGCCTGCACCGCAAGCGCGTCGGCCGCATTGATGCCGCTCGCGCGCAGCGCGTCACCCAGTCGCGAGTCAAGATCGGCGCGGCGCTTGTGCTCGCGCAACGCGCGTTCGCCGATTGACTGGTCATCGTGCCACTGGGCATTGCTCATGCGGCACCGCCCCTGTAGGGCGCGGTCACGGTCTCGTTGCGCGCGGTGCTTTGGTCGATCAGTTCGTCGGCGGTCATGGTGGTCACACCGCGAAAGCCCCGCGCGACCTTCGTCGGCGGGGCGCGGGCAGACCCAGGAGAGCGCTACAGGTCGGCCGCGATCACGGCCTCGACGACGTCGTCGGCCGACAGCGTGCCGGCGTCGAGCGCCGCGCGCAGGGTGTCGTCGGCCCAGTGGTCGAGCTCGCCCCAGACGTCGAGCCGGCCGTCGTGCTGCCGCGGCAGCAGGGTGCAGTCGCCGACGTCGCGGCCGTCCACGTAGACGGTGGCGTCGACGGCACCCGCGTTGCCCGGGACGGTCGAGCGGGCAGCGCGGGCGGTGATCTTGGCGGTGATGGTCGAGGCGGGCATATCTGAATAATACAGCCGCCTAAGCCAGACGCCAGGACCAATCGACACCGATCGCGAATATCGCGTGTTAGCCCGGGCTGCGCCGCTGCCTAGCGAATGCCCCAGTCGTGGCACCACTCCAGCCACGTCTCGGCCGCGCGCTCGGGCTCCCAGCACTCGATCCGCGGGTGCGGGTCGCGAGGCCGTGGCAGGCCTTCGCCCCAGCCGCGCTCGCACGGCAGCAGCAGCTGCGCGCGCTCGAGCCACCGGGATTCGAGGTCGTGCTGCTTCACCGCTGCCGCGACCGCCGCCGAGTACACGACGCCGAAGCGCAGCTCGATCGCCCGCTGCACCGCTGCCTCGAGCTCGGCGAGCACGTGGTCGCCGCGCGCACGCAGGTAGGCCTTCACGGGGCCCGCGACGTCGCCGGGTGGGTAGGCCTCGTGGGCGTCGTGCAGCAGGCAGGCCTGCACGACCGGGCGCGGGTCGTCGGTGGGCAGGGCGGCCAGGCTGGCGATCGCGAGCCGGGCGACCAGCACCGAGTGCTCGGCGACGCTGATCCGCTGCCCGAGCGGCGTCTGCCCGTTCCATCGGCAGACGTGGGCCAGCCCGGTGGCCACGTCGGTCAGCCGGATCTGCTCGGGGCGCGGGTCGTCGAGGTCGAGCGCGCCACCCGACGCCGTCGCGGTCCAGTGCTTCGGCGCCGGGTACTCGCCAGGCGGCAGCAGGTCGCCGGGCTTCACGGCGCCACCAGCTGCTCGACGCCGACGATGTGCCGCTGCGTGAGCCCGTGCCTGCGATGCCAGATGTCCAGCCGCATGTCGCGCTCGCTGCGGTACCCCTGGCCCGCATGCCACGCGTCGGCGGCCGCGGTCGTGCGGAAGGTCTCGACCGTGCAGCCGGGGTAGTCCTTCACCCGCTGGTGGTGCACGTGGCCGGTGTACCACTGCCGGTGCCGCGTGCGGCCCCAGGCCTCGCGCTGGTCCACCGCCATGATGCCGGGCAGCTGCGGCGGCTTCACCGTGTCGAGGTGCGTTGAGCCGATCAGACACTGCCCGTGCTCGCGGTAGAAGAACTTCGCCGGCGACGTGTCGATCTGCACGCGAGGCTCGTCGCGGTAGCGCTGCTCGAGCGCGAGCGACAGCAGGATCGAAGTGTGGTCGTCGTGATTGCCGATCTCGTTGCGGACCTGCACGCGGCGGTGACGCTCGAGCGCTCGGTCGATCTGCCGATACACGATTCGGATCCCGCAGCGCAGTACCTTCGACCACCGCGAATCGACGTCGAGCTGATGCCCCGACTTGCGCGTTGTGTTGCCCTGGTGATCGCTGTGGAAGAAGTCGCCGAGGTTCAGCAGCAGGGCATCGGTGCCCGCGGGCGCGAGCGCGACGAGATGATCGACCGCGCCGAACAGCAGCGCTTCGGCGATCGCCAAGTCGTAAGAGGCGCCCGTCTCTTCGGCCCACGCGTACATGCCGACGTGGGGATCGCCCATCGGATACACGCACAGCAGGTCGTCGCTCGACACCGCGGGCGCCGGCACCGGCTGCACCGCCGGCACGTCTTCGCACGCTTCCTTCAGCGCACGCAGCAGCGCCTCGATCTGCGCGTCTTTGTCGACGCTCGACTTGATCCACTTCGGATCGCCAAGCGCGTTGCGGGTCATTTCCGAAACGCCGTGGATATGGTATCCCGCCGGAAGCGGCGCATCCTGGTAGCGGTGCTGCTGCGGGTCCGTGCGCGCGGCCTTCTTCTTCACCGCCGCGACGACGTGCTGCACAGCCTGGTAGCTGATCTTCAGCGCCCGCGCAGCGGCCCTCTGTGAGCCGTGCTCCTGCAGCGCCTCGAGCACTTCGCGCTGGCGCTCGCTCGCGTGTGGCAGCAGTGCTGCGATTTCGTCGTGCGTCACTTCACCACCTGTCCCTTCGGCTCGACCTCGCTGCGCCGGCGCAGCAGGTCGATCAGGTGCTCGGCGTCGGGGCGTTTCTGCAGCTGCCCGCAAACTTTCCCAGCTTCGATCCACAAACACTCGGAGCTGTCATTCTGCACGTACCACACACGCCGGAAGCCCCACTCCAGCCCGTCCGGAAGTGCCCACGGGTCGGTCGGCTCCGCCAGCGCCCGCTTCACCTCTTGGAGGGTGGCCACGGACCGAAACATGGCCTCGCGGTACTGCCCGCCAGGCTCGGCCGCGTTGCGGCGGCGGCGGAGCAGGTCGATCAGGTGCTCGGAGTCGTCGCGAAGGAGCAGGTACCCGACGGGGCGGCCCGCGTCGTTCAGCCACAGACTGCTGCACCCATCGGCGGACTCGATCTGCCACCCACGCCGGAAGCCCCACCACAGCCCGTCCGGAAGTGCCCACGGGTCGCCTGGCTCGGGCACCTCCCCTGCGCGCGGCACCAGATCGAGGAGGATCGCCAGCTGGGCGGCGGCGTGGTCGAGGTGCGAAAGCCCGCTCTCGGGGTCGAACTTCTCGCCGGCGCGCCACAGCAGCAGGTGCCGCAACAGGCACGCGTAGTGCGTGAGCGGCTCGGCCTGTTCGGTGCCTGCGATCCGCCACGTGCCATAGCCGTCCGCGCCTGGTGGCTGCCCGTGCTTCTGCACGCCATAGCCGAGCCCGCGCCCCGCGGCCAACATCAGCTCGGGCGGCACGATGTCGACACGAGGCTTCGAGGCCTTCTCGGCGTTGATCTCTTCTGCGGATTTCGTCACTTCAGTGCCTGCTTTCGCCAATAGAGAAACTGCGTGGGGGCAGCGGTTGCGGTCGGGTGCGGCGCGCTGTCGGCTGCGTCGTCGTGGTCGTGCCAATGCGCAGGCACCCACAGCCGGAAGCCGGCAGCGATGAAGCTGTTGGCGCTCGCAACATTCGCCAGGCTCGTGTAGCTCCACACCTCAGGCAGGCCGAGCTCGGCAGCGCGGCGGCAGGTCAGCTGAAGCAGCCGCTTCTGCAGCCGCAGGCCTCGGTGCGACGGGATCACGCCCTGCCTCGACACGATGAACGCCGCTTCACCGCTGCTGCGGTAGGTGTAGCCGCCGGAGAAACAAACCGGGGTGCCTTTCGGCGTGCGGCCCACCAGCCACTCGCCGCGTCGAGGGTCGGCGGAGTCGTCAGCGGGCAAGCACACGCGCTGCATGCAGAGCAGCAGGTCGCGGTCGCCCGGCTTCGCGATTGTGATACGGATCATTGCCAGCCTCCGATCGGTGTCGCGTCGAGCTTGCGCTGCTCGACGTCGGCGCGCCGGCGGCCTCGCGGCGTCAGCTTCGGGGCGTCGGGCCGCAGCTCGAGCAGGGCGGCGAGCACGAGCTCGCGCAGGGCAGCGCCGCAGCGCCGCACCGGAGCGTCGAGCTCGTCGGCTCGCACAGCCAGGAGAACGTCGATCGCCTCTTTCGTCAGCGGTTGCGGTTGCGGCGTCACAGCTGCCCCCTGCACCACGCCCGCGCGTCGAAGTCGTACCACACACGATCGAGCCCGAAGCCGGCCAGCTGCTGCCAATCGAACGCGGGACCGGGGTCCTGCTTGCCGCCGGGGCGTCCGATCGTGTCCCGGTGGGTCACGTCCTCGTGGCCGGTCACGTAGCGCAGTCGGGGGAAGCGACGAAGCAGCGGGGGGATCAGCGAGCGCAGGCCTTGATATTGTGCTTTGGTGTACGACTCCCACGAGGTCGAGCGCGCCGCAGGGTTCCGATGCCGCGCAGTGACGTACGGATTGCTGCCGCCGGGCGCCCATCCACGATTGCACAGCTCGATCCCCACCGAGCGCCGATTGATGTCGCCGACCCCCGCGATCAGCGGCACGGGGCGGCCTTCGAACGCGTCGAAGTCGGCGGCAGAAGGCAGGAGGCCGTCGCCGGCATGCCACGCGGCATCTTCGGCTGCCACGTACTGCCCGATATCACCGGCACGATCCACGGCGAACGTCGCCGACGCGGGGCGCGAGCGGAACACCCGACCCACGCCGCGCACGTCGCCGCGGCCGGCGGTGTAGTGAATCACCAGGAACTCGACGGGTCGACCCGCTCGCCCCCGGTAATGGTGAGGGCTGGGGATCCATTGCACTGGAGGCCATGCTGCGTTCATTGTTTCTTTCCTTCGGCATGCGCGATTCGTGCTCGCGCGATCGGCAGGTAGTCTTCGGTCATTTCGATCCCCAGCGCGTCGAAGCCCTCGAGCACGGCTGCGACCAGCGTGGTGCCCGACCCCGCGAACGGGTCGAGCACGAGGCCGCCGGGCGGCGTGATCAGTCGGATCAAGTAGCGCATGAGCGCGACCGGCTTCACCGTGGGGTGGTGATTGCGTCGACCGCCCTTGCACCCGGCGCCCGCGCGCGGGCTGTTCAGGCCGGCGCTGCCGTCCTCGCGATCGGTCAGCTCGCCGCCACTGCGGATCGGCAGGCCCGCGGCCTCGAGCCCGGCCTCGCGCTCGGAGCGGCTCGCCTTGGCCACGTAGAAGAAACGGGAAGCGTCGGCCTGCGCATCGAGCATCGCCGCCGCGTCCTCGTCCAAGAGCACGTTCGCGGGCCAGCGGCCGGCGTCGTGTGCCTTCGCCCCCACCGACGCGAGCGACCCGTCGACGCGCCACGCTGTGCCGGGAGGAGACTCGTACCCCGCCCTGCCGAACCCCCCCATGCTGTTGACGATGGAGCGGTCCTTTTCCGACATCTCGATCCTGCACGCCTCGACATTGATCCCGCCGGTCCCGTGCTGCAGCACGTTCGCGGCGACTGTGCCGACCAGGGGTTTGCGCGCGAGCACGATCGGTTCCTGCGCTGGCTTGAGCGCGGTACGCTTTCCGCGATGCGGGTCGCCGGCCGGGTGCGCCGGGCACAGGTGCGCCCCGGGCTTCTTCGACAGCGTCTTGTCGCAGTGGTCGCCCGGCAGCGTGCAGAGCGTCATGTCGATGTCGCGGCCGACATCATTCGACTTCGGAAAACCGCTGCCGTACATCCACGCCAACTGGTCACGGATCTCGAACCCGGCGATCCGAATCGCGGTGACCATCAGGTCGTAGGTGCGCGTGCCCGAGAACGACAGCACGTGACCGCCGGGCTTCAGCACTCGGTAGACCTCGCGCCAGACAGACGGGCCGGGGACGAATCTGTCCCAGGTCTTGCCCATGAACCCGCCCCCGCTGTGCTGATAGTCGTCGCCCGCGAGCCAGTGCCGCAGCACCTCCAGCATGTCCGGTTCTTTGCTGAGACCGTACGGCGGATCGGTCACGACCGCGTCGATGCACGCATCGGGGAGCCCGCGCAGTACCTCGACACAATCGCCGAGTGTGATTTCTACATCAGCCACGCTTCGTCACCGAATCCTCGTAATAGAGCTCGGCGCCAGGGACCTCTTCGCCGGCCTCGAGCGCTGCCTTCACCAACGCGTGCGACGGCTCGCACAGGTGCCGAGGCACCAGGGAGGAATCGGTGTAGCGCACGCACGGGCGCGGGGTGACGCTGATTCCCGTCGGCTTGTCGAGCACCACCGCGGCGATGGCCTCGGCGTCGCCAGCCTCGTGGGCAGCTTGCAGGGCGAGCGCCGCCGCATCCTCGGCGCGGCGCATCCCAGCGGCGATGCCGGTTTTGAGCTCGTGCTCGAGCTGTTCGAGCCGCTTGTCCGGCTTCGCGAAGAAGGCCAGGGCGGCCTTCCACGCGGCGTGCAGTGGCTGCGTGATCTTCTCGCGCTCGGCCTTCAGCGCCTTACGGTGCCTCTTCACTTCGCCCAACAGCTCGGACGCGACCTCGCGCCCGGCGGGCGTGTCGTAGTCCACAGCAGGCATCAGGGGCTGCGCCTCGGCTACGTACTGCTCGAGCTCGACGACGAGCGCAGGCTTCTTCACTGCTTGGGTACCCACGGGATCAGCCTTCCGTTTGCGTCGAACGTCGCCTTGGCCTTCTTCGACCAGCGCAGCATCGCGACCGCGCCGGCTGTGATCCGCACCCGCGGTATCCACTTCTGCACAACGCGCTCGACGACCTCCTGCACCAAGCTCGCGACCGCCGAAGCCTGGTCAATCGGGCACTGCACGATAACTTCGTCGTGAATGTAAGCGAGCGTGCGCGTGCCATTGAGCGGGGCGAAATGCTCGGCGTCGAAGCCCTCGGCCTCCTGCCCCCATTGCAGGCACGCCAACACCCACAGCGCCTCGAGCATCGCCGACGCGATCCGCTCCTGGTAGAACCCGTTCGCCGCTTGCGTGAAGCGAAGGCGGCCTCGCAGCAGTCCGGATCGAGGGTGCCTCACGTTGCCGCCGGCGCGACGCAGCAGCTTCTGCACCAGCGCCTGATAGCCGAGCGTGGTGGGGTAGGCCCGCTTCCATGCCGCCACGACCTGCCGCGATCGCTTCAGCGAGAGCTCGCGCCCCTGTCCGCGCGCATATGTCACGTAAGTCTCGGGCGACATGCGCACGGGCAAGCCGAAGTTCGCCGGCTTCACGTCTTGTCGCGCGTCGCTCGCCTCGGCGTCGCCGGCCTGATAGCGGCGCATGAACTCCGCGAGCGACAGCTGCACGAGCTCGGCACCGAGCAGGCAGTGAGGGTCGACGCCCGCATTGATCGCGTCGGCGAGCTTCGACTTGCCGAGAAACTCCAGCTCGATGTCGCCGAGGGCGCAGAGCTCGGCCTTGTCGACGTCCACCGAGATCAGGCAGTGGCCGGGGTCGGCCACGCAGCACTCGCGGATCCCCGGCGCGCGGGGCAGCTGCTGGATGTTCGGCTTGCTCGCACTGGTGCGGCCCGTGATCAGCAGCTCGTTGTAGCGAGGCCGCAGGCGGGCCCGCGACCGCAGCATCTTGACGAAGGTGGTCTTCAGCTTCCACAGGTGCTCGAACTCCGCCCACGCGGTCAGCTCGGCGTTGCCGCTGTCGAGGCACGTCTGTTTCGACAGCGAGAGCGATTTGCCGCTCTTGGCGCGAGCGGTCACCCCGACGCGTACGGCGTGCTCGAGCGCTGCGATCTTGTTCCGCGTGCCGTCGGGGCGCATGAACCCCGCGGCCACCATCTGCTCGCGCTTCGCGACCCACAGCTCTTCGAGGCCACGCGCGAAGGCATCGACGGCGGTCTGATCCACCGGCATGCCGAACAGCGACGACAGGTGCAGCGCCCAGTGCCCGCACGCGCGGCGGTGCTGATCAACGAATACCCCCTCGGGCCCCGCTGCCTCCTGGCTGTCGAAGATCGGGCGCAGGATCCGGCTGTCCTCGCTGGCGTAGTCCAGCGCGGCGCTTGGCCACCTCGACAGCGGCACGTCGAACAGTTCCCCGTAGCGCAGGCGCCACACGTCGCCCGCTTCGGACAGCTTCCGCTGCGCGTGCAGCGGGGCCACGATCTCGAGCGACACCTTCGGCCGCTTCCGACCGGCCGCGATGTCAAGATACTTCTGCCTCGACAGCACGTCGTAGACGTCGCCGCGGGCGAGCGCGCGGAAGGCCGGCGTCACGGTGCCGGCGTGCCTCGAGAGCACCGCCAGCTCGGTCACCACGCCGGCGCCGACGAACGGCGCAGCGAAGAGCTCCTCGATCGTCGCGCGGGTGACATTGCGGCGATGCGTCAGCGTGCCGTCGACCGACAGCACCACGAGCGGCTGGCACGTGCCATCGTCGCTCGCTGGCGTTTCGACGTCGACGCCGCGCGGGTCAGCCACACTTCGCCCCCCGCCCACTGCGCTTCCGAAACGCCGCGTGGTGGTGACACGTGCTGCGCCGGTTGTTCTCGCTGCGCGAGACCGGCTCGAGGTGCCACGGTGCGCAGCACAGGATCGACGCGCAGCCCCGCGCGCGCACGTGGTCGAGCGTCAGCTTGGCGGGCAGTCGACGGCCCTTGCGCTGCATCTTCTCCCACACGACGCGGTGTGCCTGCCTGCTCTGCCCCCGGTCGTGCACGCTGCCGTAGCCCCCACAGCGCCCGCCGCGAGACGCCGCGCCGATCCACAGCAGGCAGCCCGTGGTCGGCTCGAGCATCAGCTTGGCTGCGAGCCGCGGCGGCAGGCCTTCGAGGTCGCCTACAACGCGCACGGGGCCACCTCGACGATCGTGTGTTCGGGCCTCGGCCACTTCGACACCAGCAGGCCCGCGACCTGCGAATCGTCCACGTACGCGCCGCCGAGCTTCAACGCGTCGAGGATGCATTTCACCGGCGAGTCCACGTCGCCGAGCGGCAGCCCGGCGTTGTGCTCTTCGCGGCACGTCCGCGCGAACGCGGGAGCGATCGTCACGAAGCACGGACCGCGCAGCGTCGCGCCTCGCATCGCCTCGACGCGCGCAGCAAGGTTCGATTTGAAGCTGCCGTAACGCTTCGAGGTGCGGTAACGGCCGACAAAGCGACCGTTGATCGCTGCGTCCTCGACAGGCTGCGACGTCGTGACGATCAGCGACGGGGCCGCAGGGACTGGCATCAGGCCGACCAGCGCGTCGCGGGCGAGCTCGAGCGCTTCGCGCTGTGCGCTCGCGTCGCTGGAATGCACCGCGTCGACCAGCTGCTGCAGCGCGGTGCGCAGCACGTGTGCTTCGGTGATCACAGCGTCGCCTCGTCGGCGTGGTAGGGCGCCACCTCGACCTCGGGAATCGGCGGCTCGCACACGTCGCCGCTGTCCAGCTCGCAGGAATCCGCCCACGGGCTGCAGTCGATCAGGTAGACCACGAGCCGCGGCGCGGTCACGACAACCCCCGGGGCGAGATGCGGGTCGCTCGCTCGGGCATGCGCTCGACCTGCGCCGGGGCCTCGCGGCGACCTCGGCCGTCGGCGCGGCGGCCCTGATACCAGCTCGGGCGGGTGCCGCCGCGGCCGTCGCTGCACTCTTCAGCGCGGGGGCGGTAGTATGGCTGCAGCCGCTCGGCAATGCGGCCGAGGTCGCCTTGGCACAGCAGGCAGGTTTGCCCAGGAAGGCAGAAGGGACATTGCCCCGCTGCCAGCATTGCACGCTCGCGCGCAGCCACGTTGCCTCGCTCGAATGCAGCCGGATCGCCTGCTGCCGCGGCGCAATACGACGCCGACTGTGCGCGGGGTGCACGGCGAAGAGCCCTGTAACGCCCGGGCTCGGGCTGCGTCTGTATCCGCAGTGTCAGTCAGCGCGCTTCGGGGCCGCGCCGCTCTCACCCGTGCGAGGCGCTAGAACGGAATATCGGAATCGTCGAAGTCGCCTGCGGTGCCTCGCGGATCGTCGTCGTCGCTGCCCGCGTCGTCGCTGTCGCTGTCCGGCAAGTCGGGCATCGGCACGGTCGCGAACTTCTCGTCGGCGTGCGTGCGTGCGGCGTCGCTGAGCGCGGTGCAGTAGGTGTCGATCTTGGGGTCGCCTGCGTTCTCGCTCTTCTTTCCCTTCACGCCCAGCACCTGCTCGACGATCAGCATTTGGCCTCGGAGCGCCTGCGTTTGCACCGCGACCGCGAAAAAGGCCCCGTTGATCTCCGACGCTTCCGGAGACGCCGGATCGACGCCGGCCGCCGCCATCACGAAGAACTTGGCGTCGCGCCAGCCGAGCTTTTTCCACTTGCCGCCGGTGACCCAATAGAAGTCCCGCACATCGCCGACCTCGACGGGATCATCTTCGACCACCTCTTTGGTGTCCTTGTCGATCCGCTTCGTGCCGCCCTTGAAGACGTGCAGCACCTGCACCGTCGCCGCGACGAACGGGTCGCCCTCTTCGGGGTCCTGATCCTCGCGCAACTCAAGCACACGCAGCAGGTACTTTCCGGCGTGCCGCAGGTACTGCCGATTGCGGCGGCCCTTCGATGTGTCCGCGTCGTCGAATCCGCTGTATGGCGATGCCTTCTTCGTCGTCATTCGTCGCTCCAGTTTGCGAGCAGCAGTCGCTGCCGTTGTCCGCTCTTCTCTTGGGCCTCACGCGCGCCAGCCTGTGCGGCCTCGAGCCGGCGCCTGTATCTCTCGGTCGGGCACCAGACGATCAGCTCGACCTCGTCGGCGGGTTGCCCCGGCCGGTGCAGGCGGCAGATCGACTGCTCGCAATCTCGAGCACCCGGAAGCGGGGTCAAGTAGAGAGCACGGTGAAATCGCTTGAGCTGATCGCGGCCCTCGCTATTCGCCTGCAGCGACAGCGCGATCGTGCGGGTGCCGTCCTCGACGTCCTCGACGTAGCGCCCGTCACGATCGAGTCCCTTCTGCCTGTAGTACGGCACGCCGAGCTGCGCCAGCTGCTCGCCCACCGCCACGATGTTGGTCCAGATCAGGCATGGGTCGCCCTTGCTCGCGAATCTCACCGCGTCCTCGAGCGGGGACACGTCGATCCAGTTGGTGGTGCGCACCGGCTCGAAGCTGTGCTGCAGCTCCCCCCACCGGCGGCCTTCGGGCACCTCGAGCGGACCGCCGAGGCCGTACTGCCGCCAGATCTGCAGGTAGGTGTCGAAGCCTTCGAGGTCCGCTTCGGCGACCTTGCGCACGAACCGGAACCACTGCCGCCGGGCGGTCAGCCACTCCTCGGGGCCGGGCTCGCGCCAGCCGTACCACAGGCCGAGCGCGGCCTGCACTTCGCCGGCGGCCTGCATGTGCGGCTCGAGCTCGACGCCGTCGGGGCGCTCGCCGGTCTGCATGATGCGCAGGAGCTCGCGGCACGGCGCCGTCAGCTTGGGGCTGTGCACGCGCGCGACGATCGACGCGCCGCAGCTGGGATCCGTGCTGCCGATGCAGCCGGGCGTCGAGCGCAGGTGTTCGCCGAAGCCGATCCGCAGCTCGGAGGAGGTCCGGCCCCACGGCGCCAGCGCGCCGGGGGCCAGCGGCTCGATCTCCGACATCGGCGCCGGCTCGTCGATCGCCCGGCCCCATTGCTTCGCCTCGGCGAGCGTGCGAGGCAGCGGCATCTGCTCGAGGCCTGCGCGGCCAAACGTCCAGCGCATCAGATGGTGCACGCGCTCGAGCTTCGAACCCAGCCACGTGCCCGACAGCGCGACGACCTTCGGGCGGTGCGCTGTGATGTACCTGTCCAGCCGCTTCGCGGCGGCGTTCCAGGCGGCGACCTTGTGGGCCTCGTCGAGCTCGATCAGATCGGGCCGCAGGTCGAACAGCGCGCCGTCGTGCACAGCGAGCGACAGCTGGCTGTAGCTGATCACGATCAGCACGCCTTCGGGCGGCGGCGCGTGCCGGTGCTCGGCCTCATAGCGCACTGCCGGCGCGACCCTCCAGCCTCGCGACGCGAGGTCGTCGAACGCGTCGAAGGTGCGCTTCCGCAGGCCGCCGGGCACCGCGAGCAGCGGGCGGCGGGCCTCGGCGAGCAGCGGGCCGACAGCTGTGATCAGCGTCTTGCCATCGCCACAGCCGAGGCCCGCCAGGGTGCCGCCCAGCTGATCGAGCTCGACGAGCGCGAGCGCCTGCAACGGCCACAGGCGCTCGCTCCCGCTACAGAACTCGCGCGACAGCAGCTCAATCGCGTCGGGCACCTCGACGCGGCGGGGGAGAGCACGCACGCGCCGAACCTCGGGGGAGTCCGGCACACCATCGGCCTCGAGCGCGCGCCCGATCTTCGAGCGCAGGTCAAAGTCGGCGCGGGTCTTGCCGACACGCGCGAGCATCTGATCGAGCAGAGGCATACCTAACGGAAGATCCGGCGCCAGATTGACGGCTTCACAGGCTTCGGGCTGTAGTCCGGGCACCGAAGCCGTCCACGCCTGCGTACTCGGCACGTAGTATACGCGGTAAGAATACGGTCGCCGTCAACGGGGCTGACCTCTACCGCGTCTTCCAGACTGCAGATCAACAAATAGCCAGCCTTTCGGCAGTGCCCGCAGTTGACGCAAAACTGCGGATCGTTGTCCTCGGTTTTTCGGAATGGATCCGTCACGGCGGCGTCACCCACGGGGCCGGCGGGTGATCGATGGAATGCCACCACGCCTGCTTGAACGACACGGGCGACAGGTCGGCGCCGCGAAGGCTGTGCCGAGCACGGCGGAACCACGCGCGGGCGCGCTGCCTCTGCGTGCGGTCGGGGCCGACGACGCGCTGCAGCGGGGCGGCGCGGGGCGGCGCGGGGAACGGGTCGCGCAGGATCTCGAGCTCGGCGCGTCGCGCCTTGGCCGGCGTGATCACGACGCCGACTCCTCGTTGTTACGCGCCCAGTCGGCGACGACCTCCAGCAGGTCGCGAGCCCTCTCGGCGCTTCCCCCCGAGTGGCCGATGCACACGAGCACCGCGCCGAGCGGGAGACGCCGGTGAAGCTCGACGAGCCCGGAACTCGGGGCGTGCGTCTCGGCCTCCTCGGCGGCGTTGGTCTTGCCGCCGCGCTTCTTCGGTGGCAGGCGCACGTCGGCCGGCTTCGCGGTCGTCGCCGGCGGGGCAGCGGGCGGCGTGGTCGAGGCACCCTTCGGCGCGGGCTGCTGATCCGGCGAGAACATCAGCTCTTCGTCGCCGGCAGGCTGGGCCTTCGGGGCGGTGGTGGTGGCCGGCGCAGCGCCGGCGGCATTGGCTCGCAGTCGGTCGAGGACTCCCATATCAGCTCCCTTTGCCCGCTCGTCGCGGGACGGTCGTTGTTCTTTCCAGCAGGTTTCGCGATACGGGCAGCCCCCGTAATCGTCGCATCGTCGAAGATCGCGGTCGAAGTCGAGGGGCGGCGCATCCCACAGCGGAAGCATGCGGCGGGCGATCGGCAGCACGACGTCGCCCATTCGCTGCAGCGTGTCGCTGCGGCTTTCCGCGTACTCGCGCGGCTGCGCCCATTCGCTGTGATCCTGACCTCGCTTGTGAACCGTCGCGTAGTAGATCCATCGGCATTCGGTCGCATCGAGGCCTACGGCCAGGCGCTCGTCGGTCACGCCGACCTCTTCGCCCGCCGCGTCGTGCTCGATCACGAAGCCGTCGAGCGTGCCTCCGCTGTAGATCGTCCGCTGCAGGTCGTCGGCCAGCTGCTCGGATGTCAGCGCATATTTCGCAATGTCCTTGGTGGTCTTGTGGTCGACCACCAGCTGCTGGTGGCGCAGGTCGACGAAGCCGTGGAAGTCGATGCCGTCGAAGCGCAGCGCGAAGTGCTGCTCGAGCTTCGCCGCGCCGCCGCGCGGCACGTCTGCGAGGTAGCGCAGGCCAGGCAGTACGATGCGGCCTTCCTTCGCGCGCAGGTCGGCGGGGCCGGTCGTGCCCATGTAGTGCTCGAGCCATGCGTGCGCCTGCTTGCCAAGCTTCGTGCTGGCACGCTCGGGCTGCTCGATGTCTCGCGAGTATCGCCACGCACGCGGGCACGCTGTGAAGCGCTTGAGCGCGCTCGGGCTGAAGCGCCGCAGGTCGGAGCGATTCACGGGCACCCTGCGTCGTCGAGCTCGTCGGAGTGCGGCGCGGCGTCTTCGGCGACGAGCTTGCAGCGTGTGCACAGCCGGCGACCGTCGTAGATCCAACGCGCGCGATACGTGCACCAAAGCCCACGGTCGTCGCACGGGATCACTGTGTAGTTCAGGCTGCGATCGATTCGCTTGGGTGCAGGTGCGGGCATACGAAAGCCGCGGAGCGCCGCGGCGCCGGGTCATACAACGCGGGCTTGACCGGGCCTACCGCGAGGTGATTGGATGTCCCGTGTTACGGCCGGGACCACACCGGGATGCCCCGCATTACGGCCGGGGCCCATGCCGGGCGGGCTTTCTGAAGGCTTCCGCCGGTTGGGCTAAGCCCACCTGCAGCGTCGAGGGTCGCGAAGCCGCGTCAAGCGGCCCGCTGATACTTCCGCGCCTTCGTGTTGCCGAGCGCTTCGATCACGCCCTCGTCGATCAGTTGACGCAGGGCGACGCGCACCTGCGCCATCGGGGCGCCGGTCTCCTCGGCGATCGACTTGCAGGTGTGGGCGGCCTTCGAGCGGAACATGGGCTTGATCGACTTGTAGAGATCGTCGGTGGCGGTCATTGCCGATAGATTCGAAGCCGCCGAAGCGACGTCAACCTCGTTACCGGGTGACCCATGCGAAGATGAATACAAGTACGAGCGCGGCGACCGTGGCCACCGCGTACGCGCCGGCCAACGTTGCGACGATCACGACACCCGCGGCGAGCGCTCGTGCGGTGGCCACACCCGGGCCCGGATCGCTCGCCTGCTGCGCAGCAGCCAGGGCGCGCTCGGCATGGTGCGCGCGGCGCTCGGCGGCGGCGCGCTCGAGGTCGGCGGAGAGCAGGGCGCGGCGCAGGCGGTCGATGCGTTCGTGGTAGGGCGCGCGGGGCGTCATTGTCATTTCGTGTTCTCCAGTGCGGCCGCGGCCGCGGTGACGAGGGCGGACAGCAGCGCGAGATCGGGCGAGATCATCGCTCACCCCGCAGACGGCGGCCCGCGAGGGTCACGCGCAGGAGGGAGCCGAGCACGGCCGCAGTCGTCAACGAGGCCAGGATGCGGTCGAAGCGTCGAGCGTCGCTGCGAGCTCGGGCGCCCAGCGCTGCAGCCACGAGGCCACCGAACGAGCTTCGATCAACTCCGACGCCTGCACCGTCCGCAGGGCGGCCAGCTGCTGCTCGAGCTCCTGAATCCGCTGCCGGCGCAGCTTGGCCGCGTACCGCATCGCCCAGACTCTCGAGCTCACCTCGCCCTCCAGCGCCGGGCGGTCGCAGCGGGGGGCAGCTTGGTGGGCGGCCGCGATCTCGGCCAGGGAGCACGCGCGGCGAGCCGCTCGATCGGGGAGATTCAGGCGAGGCATCGCGATAGTTTCGCGCATGGCCCGGGGTTGTGATATCTGTGCGCACGAACAGCCTTCCGGTGTGCCTACTTGACATAATCTATCGACCCGGGACGTTATCGGCACTCGCGCCAGATCCCGGTCGACCGCATGTCGCGATCGGGCTGTCAAGCAGGGCGGGGGCGGCCTCGCCACAGCGTGGCCGTGCTGCAGTCGTACCCCCGCGTCGACTGACGCGCAAATGCGTGAACGCACGACCCGATACTGTGCAGCTGCGCAGCCCTGCCCGTGCGAAAGGGCTGCATGCTCGATCCTGGACAGTGGACATGCAGCAGCCCGCCCTACGACCGGCGATTCGACCGGAAGCAGGCCTTCGCATCAAGCAGGCGCGCCTGCGTGCCCGCATGCGGCAGTACCAGCTCGGCATGGCGATCGGGTTCCGATCGCAGCGCAGTGCCCAAGAGATCGTGCACGCGATCGAGACCGGACGCACCGCGTGGATCGTGTGCTCGCCGCCGCGGCGGCGGTGGGGCTGCCCGTCGAGGCTGTGATCGAGCTCGTGCCGCTGTGATTGACGCGGCTTCGCTCGGCGTGAGCTTGCGTGCATGACACGCGACGATCAGATCACCGCCGCCAAGGCGCTCGTGCGCTCGAGCTACACCCAGGGACGCTACACCGGCGACGAGGCGCTGCGAGGGCCGCTGCTCGACCTGGCGCTGGCGCTCCGCGAGCTCGAGCCCACCAGCGGCATCGACCAGGCCCAGGCCGCCGAGCTGCTGGCCAGCGGGGCGCCGGTGCTGTCGCTGCGCACCGCCGTGGTCGACGCAAGCGGCGGGCCCGAGGCGGCGTGATGCCGGCGGCCGCGTCGATGGAAGCACGCCGATGGCCCCGGTGATCGAGCGCGACCTGCGTGACGCGACGATGGCCGCGCAGACCGACGCGATCGCGCAGCGCGACGCGCTGTGGCACCTGCTCGAGGCTTGCGAGAGCTTCGGCGGCCCCACGGTGCGGGCGCTCGCGCGCAAGCGCTTCGAGGTGTGGGACGGCAGCGACGTGCGCGAGGACCATGAGGTGCAGCGCAGCGTCGCTGCCGAGCTCGTCGTGGTGCTGGCCTGGTGATTGCGTTGACCGTGCTTCCGCGCGCTCAAGCCTTGGCGCGTGTCATGTCAGCTTGCGGTCACACGGTGTAGGGTTCGAGAGGGCGGCGAGACGGGCAAGCTGCGGCTGCAGCGGTTCGAATCGCAGGCCGAGCTGCTGCGGTTCTTCGCCGAGCACGTCGAGGTCAGCAGCAAATACGACGTCGCAGGCATCGTGCCGGCGAGCCGCTGGGAGGATGCGAAGCGCAAGACAGGGCGCGATGCGGCGGCGGGGCGTGACGCGTACTTCCTTCCGCTCGACGTCGACGGGGCAGGGGGGCAGGGGGTGGCGGCCGACCGGCTCGAGGCCTTGGCCGCGAAGCTACGTGCCGAAGGCATCGCCTTCGCGCTGACGTCGACGTTCTCGAGCTCGACGAAGGCAGCGCCCGGGCACTGGCGCGTCCACCTCGTACTGCTCACCGAATGCATGGCCGACGACGCGGTGTACCGCGCAACGTGGGCCGCGTGGGCCGACGCTGTCTCCGACCTGCTCGACACGCCCGTCGATCGCGTGGGGCAGCACATCGCGTGCGTGACCTACCCGCCGACGTGTCCCCCCGGCTCGCCCCGCCTGTCGATCGTGCACGACGGGCAGCCGGTGCCCGCCGAGGTGCCGAGCGTGATGCAGCGCGTGCGCGCGGCGTCGATCGACCGCACGCCGAAGCACCCGATGCCGATGGCCGCCCGCGTCGCCCTGCTGCGAGGCCTCGAGCTCGTGCTCGTGCAGCCCGAGGACACCAGCGGGCACCTGCAGGGCATGCGGGGTCTCGCGTCGGTGCAGCAGATCACGTTCAGCGCGATCGAGCTCGGCGTCGACCTGCCGCACCTGCTCGAGTACGTGGATGCCGAGCAGCGAGGGGCGTGGACGCGGCAGGCGTGCCGCGAGGCCTTCGAGCACGTGTGGCACGACGTGTCGGGGTCGGCCCCGGCGTGGGAGAGCGAACTGCCCCCGGTTGGGCGCGCGCGGATCGATCTCGGGCTGAAGTTCGACGACGTCGTCGATCGCAGCGTCGAGGCGTTGTCGCGGGTGCCCGTACAAGAGTGCCGCGTGTGGCGACACGGTGGGCAGCTGGTGCGAGCGGACCTCTCGAGCTACACGACGCCAGCGCTGCGCACCGAGCTGTCGCGTGCGATCGACTACGTGCGCAGCACCGAGGACGGCGAGAAGACCGTGCACCCGCCGCGCGACGTCGCCGAGAGCGTCGGCGCTGCGGACTGCAGCGCGGTGCGGGAGATCGTCGGCATTTCGCGCGTGCCTCTACTGCGCCCCGACGGCGAGCTGGTGACCGCACGCGGCTACGACAGCGCGACGAAACTGTGGCTCGAGCCGATCGACGTCGAGGTGGGGCACACGCGCGAGCACGCCGAGGCCGCGGCGGTGCTGCTGCTCGACGCTGTCGGCGACGTGCAGTGGCTCGACGCCGAGGTCGACCCATGGGTGTGGCTCGCCCACGTGCTGACCGTGGCTGCGCGGCACCTGTGCAGCACGGTGCCGGTGTGGATCTACGACGCCGACCGCCCCGGCGCGGGCAAGACCACGATCGCCCGAGCGGCCGGGCTGATCGGCGGCCGGTGCTCGGTGGTCTTCAATGCGGGCTTTGGTGGCGACGAGGCCGAGCTCGTGCGCTCGATCGACCCGCACGCATCCGGGGCGGCGCTGGTGTTGGACAACCTGCGCGGGCGGATCGCCTCGCCGGCGCTCGAGGCCGCGTTGACCTCGGGCATCCTGCGCGTGCGCCGGCTGTACGTGGGGCACTGCGACGTGGCCCTGCGCGCTGTAGTGTCGCTCACGGGCAACGATGCGCAGACGGGCAGCGACTGGGCCCGCCGCTCGCTGCCGTGCCTGCTCGAGCGGCGCCGCGAGCTCGACGGTGCTCGAGAACTGCTCGAAGAGCTCGACGACCCGCGCTTCACCGCTGCCGCGCTGACGATCCTCCGCGCGTGGCTGCGCGTCGGCGGTGTGTCGCAGGCCACGTCGCTGCCGAGCTTCCGCGCGTGGTCGCAGCTGGTGCCGGGGGCGATCGCATGGCTCGCCGGCGTCGACGTCGTCGGGGCGACGCGCGAGCGCGCGGCCGAGCTCACGACCTCGGAGAACACCACCGGGCTCGTCGACGCAGTGGCAGACTTCCTGCATTGGAAGCAATGGAGCGAGAGGGGCGCAACCGCATCGGAGATGCTCGAGGGCGGCGCGAGCTACGCACTAGAAGAGGATCCTGGGGCGAAACTGCTGGCGATTCTGCAGCGCGGCTCGCGTGGCACGGTGACGCCGGTGACGGTGGGTTCGATGCTGCGCGACGCGAGCGGCGCGGATCCGCGCCTCCAGCAGTTCGGATCGAGGCGCGATGGCCGCAGATGGCGCGTGGTGACGGTGGATGGTGACGGTGGTGACGGTGATCCGGAGGGGGTGCGTCACCATTGATCGGTGCCGCAGGCCTATCTAGCTACGAGATCATGCAAATGGTGACGGTGGTGACGGTGACGGGGGTACTCTACGTGACGCGCGCGCGAGGGGGGAAATGCGGGACAATAGCGATCTGCCGTCACCACCGTCACCACCGTCACCAGCGCGCTTCCGCGCAGGCCAGCGAGTTGCGCCGGGGTGGGGGGTGGGCTAGGCTGTGGGGGGTAGGGTAGCAGTGGCACTTCCGTGGACCGTCCCCAGCTCGGTGGCAGAAGAGGCGAAAGCGTTCGCACGTGACACTGTCACAAGCGCGCTTCGAGCGCTAGGTCACTTCGTCGAGGGAGAGCTCGAGCGGCGGCGGTCGGCAGCGTTCGCCCACGAGAGGGCGATTTTCCACACGCGCATGCTGGAGACCTGGGGCCGCCGGCCTCGCTGGCACAGGTGGCGCGCTGTGGTGTGGAGCAACCGCGCCTACGCACGCGACGCCGCCCTGGCGCACGCCTGCGGGCTCAAGTGCGCGTGATGCGTACGTGCGTTTGCTCGCAGCATGGCAGCATGGCTACGCGGTTCCGTGCTGTTGCAGCTTGCAACTGTGCGGTTCCGAGCTGTTGCAGCCTGCAACACCCCTCCCCCTTTGGATTTTACTCACATTGCGCGAACGTCGCCGAAGA
>JADJEE010000008.1 GCA_016709225.1 Deltaproteobacteria bacterium
ACCAGCCGGCCAGTCCGACCATGACGATCCGCCGTCCGTGGAATACTCGACCGAGACAGTCGCGCTCGAGGGGATCACCCAGATATTCCGCGGGGCGGCAACCCCCGACATATCCACAACGATCGCATCGGATCCCGTGACCGCCGTAGACCCATCCGCCAGCGCATCAGCCGGCCCACCCGACGTCAGCACCCGCCCGTCCGCATCGACGGAAACGACTTTCGGGACAAACCCGCTCGTGCCAGTCAATTGCCCGTAGATCACTGCCATGATGATTTGCTCCTGTTGCCAGTTGCCACGTCGGCGCGCCGCCCGATGCGACGCGCTCGTGAAAGGTGCACCTAGATTACCGGATCCTCGCCGCCGATGCGCGCCCACACCCGCCCATCGGCCAGGATTGCCGCCTGCGTGATCGTCTGCCCGGCGATCAGCCGATGCACGCGATCGATCATGTCGGCTACGGCCGGGTTCGCAGCCGGCGCCCCGCAGTAGCGCAACTCGTGCGCATACAGCGTCGCGCGCTGCATGCCGAGCGCGGCCGCGACGAGCAGCCAGCGACCAACACACGCCGCCTGCGTGTCTGCCGGCAGTGCCGACCAGCCGACCGAGTCGCAGCCGAGCTCGGTCAGCCAGAGCGGCGTGTCGCGCAGCGCCGTCGCGTCGACCTGCTCGCGCATGAGCCGGCATTGCGTTGCGACGCCCAGAGCGTGGCGCGCTGGGTTGGCATCGTAGAGGTAGCAGTGCCAGGACACCGCATCGAGCACATCCGCGCCCAGCGCATCGGCATAGCCGGTGACCTTCCAGCCCGACCCCGACCCGATGTCCGTGTAGGCCGGCCCGACCAGCCGCGCGCGCGATCCGACTGCGTCGCGCAGCCAGCGCGTGAGCGTCGCTAGGTCGACCGCCGACCCGTTAAACCAGCCGCCCGCGTAGTCCGGATGCGGCTCGGGCTCGTTCCAGACCTCGATCACCTGCACGCCCAGCTCGAGCGCGGCCCTGACGACACCGGCGAGATCGGCATACGAGCGGGGCATGCTGCCAGCGCCGAGCGCCCCCCACGTCGTCGACATCACATCGGGGTCGCGTGCCGCCCACGTTGGTGTGCCGCCGACCGTCCAGATCGTTGGCGTGCCGTGCGTCGCAACAAACGCTCGCAGGGTCTCCGTGTATCGATCGCCACGGGTCGGCTCGATCTGCCGCCATTGCGTCCCCACTGTGCCGTTGCCAAGCGGATCGTGATCGTGCGTGCGAGCGTGGCCGTAGCGATAGGCCGGCCGCCCCCCCGTGCGGTTGAAATGCATCCCGACGAAATTCGCCGGCACGGCGACCGGCGCATCGCGCACGAGCCAATCGGCGATGTCCGGTCGCACGATCACAGCTGGCGCGCTCGCCGCGATCGCAATCTCGCCGCTGACCCGCGCGACAGCCGGGCCGGGCGCAGGCGTCGGAGCCGGGGCGGGGGCATCGTCAGCGACCCGCCCTGTGGACGAGATCACGAATCGGTCGAAACTGTTGACCAGCGACGACGGCCCCTGCGCGACGAGCAGCGACTCGACGCTCGGTGCAGGTACGCCGGCGCGGATATCCCGCGCAGTGGCCGCGAACTCGTCGAGCACGCGCCGGCTGCATGGCGCGATCAACTCACCTGACCACGACGCGCGGGACAGTCCCGCGTCCATCTCGCGCGAGACGGTCGTGGCCGACCCACCCGTCCAGAGCAACACGCCGCGCGCGCCAGCGAGGTAGGCGAGCCAGACCATCGCGAGGATGCTGCCCGGCGGCGGCTCGTAGTATTTCCAATACCGGTACCCGCCGCCGGTCCGTGCCCAGCCGTGGTTGCCCGCGTCGGCCAGCGCGCGGATGCGATCCGGCGTGCCGAGCGAGCCCGATGCGACGGTCGACTCGCTCGCCCACATCGCCAGCCGCGAGCCGCAGATCGCGATCGTGCAACCCGGACCGAGCAACGCGACCCATCGCTGCACCTCGGCCCAGTACCAGCGCAGCGCACTCATCGGCGTCGCGCAGTAGCCCCCGGCAGACGGATCCCAACCCCAGAACGCGTAGCGGTCGGTCGCGAGGCGCTCAGGCCTGCTGGCGATCGCGACGGACGCGGCGGCGGACTGGTTGTGCGTCAGCTGCAGCGGCACCCCGGGCAGCTGCCGCCGGAACTCGGCATAGGCCGCATCGAGTGCCGGCATGAGAGCGGGCGACGGCTCCTCGCGCAGCGACACGGCGGCGAGCGCCGGGTGCCCCGCATACGGGCGCACGAGCGCCGCTGCCTGCACGGCCTTGACGCGCGCCTGCGCGACGTCGGTCGACGTGATGTACGCGGCGTCGATCTGCGCGACGATCCGCGTGCCGACCGACTGCGCCGCGTCGAGCCACGTGCCGAGCTGGTCGATGGCGACGTAGTGCAGCGTGTGCCCTGCGCCAGATCCTTGCAGTGCGGCATCGCGCGCACCGCCGAGCGACCACGGGTACATGTAGACGCCGCTGTCGAACTGCCGCGTCGGAGCAGGCGCTGGCGGAACAGGGCCGGGAATGCAGGCGCGGAGGGCCGGGGCAGGGGCCGGAACAGGCGCAGGCGATGGCGGGGGCCGGAACAGGCGCAGGCGATGGTGGGGGCCGGAGGCGGGTCAGGGCGGCGGCGGGCCCTGCCCGCAAAACCACTCGTCAAACCATCCGCGCACCAGGTCGCGCAGCCACGCCACAAACGCGTCCATCATCTCACCTCGCGGATGTACCGCTGCAACAGCCCCGCGCGACTCGCGCACTCGTGATGCGCGAGCTTCGCGGCGACGATTGCCTCGACCAGTTGCCCCGGCTCGACATCACCCGCGCCCGCCATCGTTGGCCACGGCGGACACGGCTGCATCAGGCCCGCTGGCGGATCGGGCGGGCGCGCCGTCACCGGGTTGAGCGTCCCACAGGAGGCGCAGAGCAGCAGGCAGAGTGCAAACAGCGGGGATCTCGCGCACCACATCTCGGGCCACCTCCACCAGTCGCTCGCGCACCACCGGGCGACGCGATCGCAGCGCATCCACCTCGACCTGCAGGCCGTCGACGGCGCGCGCCTGCCGCTCTGCATCCGCACGCGCAACGGCGATCGCCGCCTGCTCGCGTGTTTTGTAGACCGCCGCCCCGCGCGAATAGCCGTGCAGCCAGAGCGCGAGCAGCACGACGGCCAGCGCACCGAGCTTGTAGACGAGCGTCACGTTACTCGCCGCGACTGATCGCTGATGCGCGCGTAGACCGCGAGGCCAACGCCGGCCAGCGTCAGTGCCACCAGCAGCCACTGGATCCACGGCAGAGCCTCGCGCAGCGGCTCGACGATGGTCCGCACCTCCTCGACCGATTGCGACGCCTGCAGGGCCGCTGATGCGGCCGTAGACACCCCCGCGATGCTGCTGCCGATGACGGTGCGCGACTCGCCGATCGGTTTGAGCGACCGCACAATGCCGGCCATCGCCAGGGCCTTGTCGATCACGCCGTCCGGGTACGGCTGCATGCCGTTCTCGTGGACAATGATCGCGACCACGAGCGCGCGCATGACGTCGTAGTCGTGCAGATCGAGCGGCATGCTCGGGTCCGTCGACATTCTGCGGGCCACCGACAGCACGTAGCTCGCCGTGTCGTTTTCCGCCTGCGGCGCCCATCTGCCGATCAGCCCACGCAGATTGGTCAGCCCGTGACGGTCGTAGTAGCTGACCAGCGTGATCGCGAGCGCGCGGATGCCGTGCTCCGGGTCGACAAATACCTCGAACGCGCGCTCCAGTCGCTGCTCCGGCGTGCGCTGATGCCAGTCAGCGCGGCCCTGCCAGTGGTTGGATTCGCTGACGCGCAGATTGCCGGGGTTGTTGTTGCGCACACCGCGCGGCTGCATGAGCATCGTCAGCCTCTGCGCGCGCGGTCGATCGCGTCGCGCAGCTCGGCCGCCCTGCGCTCGCCGACGTCCTCGGCGCGGTCGGCCATCTCGTCGATGCGCCCGGCCATCTTGTCGAGTGACGCGTCGGCCTTGGCCGAGCGCACGACCCAGATACCGATCAACACGATGCCACCGATCAGTAGCACCCCGATTGCGATGTCCATTGCCACCTCTACAAAGAGTCTGTCGACAGCTCAAAACCCCCCGAGTGCCCAGCCCGACGCCAAACGAGCCGTCCATGTTGCGCCCCTTGTAAAGGCCCTTCTGCGCGCCATGCCGCGATCGCAAACTGCGATGCGGCGATCACCCCCGCGGCCACCGAGCCCATAAGCAGTGCCGCGGCAAAACCCCCGCGCCAGCGCGACGTCAGGCTCAGCAGTTCATCCAGTTGCGCGGTCATCGCGTTGAGTTGTCGGGACGTCGACTGCTCGAGCGACACTACCTGCTGCATCATCGCCGCGGTGCGCTCCTCGAGTCGCGCCAAGCGCTCGGCGAGCGCCGCAATGCGCGTGTCCTGCTGATCCTCGTGGCTACCTGTGTCCGACATGCCGCCCCCGGTCAAAAATCCATCCGCACACCGATCGCCGCATTGCGACCGACGATCACGATCGAGACCGCCGCCGCCGCACCCAGGATCTGCGTGCGATGCGCCGGGTATGCGTGCGCGAGTCCCAGCACGAGTGCGCCGCCGAGTAGCGTTTGCCAGGGGTGCCGAACCAGCGGGTTGAGCTCGCGATACCCTGCCGCTCGCCCGCGCTCGCTCATGATCCAGCGCGTCTGACCGTAGTCAATGGCACGCGTGACAATGATCGTCGCGGCCAGTGCCCGGTCGGTCTCTGACCACGATTGCGCGACGGCCGTCCCAGATGTGGCAAGGGCCGCTACTGCGGCCCCTGCGGCGGCGATTCGGCGCGCGATCATCGCCGCACAAACCGCGCCCAGGCCGAGCCCGCGATCGGCGCCTCGCCGCCTACCGGGATGACAGTGATGGGCGCCTGCGCCCACTTGGTCGGGTCCGCATCGCTCGTCGCGCGCACAGTACCGGACCCAAGCGCCTCGCCAGTCACTGTGCCGCTCGAATCGACCGACAGCGCACCACCGATCACGGACCAGGTGACGGTCGTCGCCACGCCATCGTCGGCGGTGACGGTCGCGTCGAAATCCAGCGTGTCGCCGAGCTCGACCGTGCCCGACGTCGGGTCGATCTCAACCAGCGTCACTTCGCCCGTGCCGCCGCCAGCGGACCCGCCGCCGCCGTCATCCACCACGAGCGACGCCGTGTCCTCGACGGTCGCGATCACGTCCGTGATCGTCGCCGTGATCGTGTAGACGCCATCACCGCCGCCCGCGATCACGACCGACCACGTCGGATCGGTCAGCGTCGCCGACCCGCTGCCGTCCGCCACGCCGTCGAGCAGCAGGTCGACATCGATCGTCGCGCTCGCATCGATCGATGCGTAGGTGCCCGAGATGTACAGATCGCCGCCGCTCGCGTAGTAGCCGGTGATCAGCACGCGCGGGGCGATGTCGATCTCGCCGCTCACCTCGACATCGATCGACGAGGACGCCTCGACAAACGTCGACGGCTCGCTGGTGTCGACACTCACCCCGCCGTTTGGCGCGGTCCACGCCGATCCGGTCGCGCCGAGCAGCGCGGCCGTCAGGTCCGCACCCATGCAGTCGTTGTCCACGACCAGGCCGGAGGTCACGACCGCCGTGCGTGATGTGATCTCGGTACTGAGCTGCGCGTCGCTCAGGCTCGACGACCAGACTCGGATGTAGCCAAATTTGGCGCTGATCGGCTCAGATCGCCCCGTGTCGCCGAATCGGATCAACGCGGGCGCGAATGCGGTTTGCGCGATCTCGGCATGATCGTCGGTCCAGTTGCCCGCCCCGTCCGGGTGCACGGAGAGCGAGAGCTTGTCTCCGCTCGAGTTGTACCCGCGGAGCGCTTTCCACACCCACGCGCCGGTCGCGAGCGTTGCAACCGCGCTTGCGCTTGTCGTCCCGTAGTTGGCGTACAGGTTTTCGGTTGTCCCGTCACCCTGCGTGACGACCGCGTGCAGGTCATAACTCCCGCCCGTCGAGTCCCTGATCTCGCACGACCCGGAGTCGGCATTGAGATCGCTGACGAGGTACTCGCCCCACAGGATCGTCATCGCGCCCGTCGACGACGGCAGCGAGGACGTCTGCTCGATGTACGAGCCGGCCGAGCCGTCGCAGACCAGCGCCATCAGATCGCCCGCATGTGCGCCAGCAGCGACTCGCGCGTCAGCGCGGCATAGGTCGCCGTGTCGGCCACCCACAGGCCCGCGTGTGCCATGATGAGCCCGGCCGTGGCCAGCGAGGCAAACTGCAGCCCGCCCGCCCAGGCGATGATGCCGGTCTCCAGCACAAACCGCGCGCTCGCGCCTCCATAGTTGTTGTACCCGGTCGAGCTCGCGACCAGCGTGAGCGCGCCGGCGGCTCCCGACGCCCGGTAAATCCGGCAGTACGGCGACCCGCCGCTCGTGGTCGATGCGAGCCTGATCTCGATCACGTAGTAGTCGAGCGTCGCCGTGCCACTCGCCGCCCACGTCGGCAGCACCTCGAGCGTGCCCGATGCGCTGCGCAGGATCGCATTGACGTCGCCGCCGTTGTAGATGTGCACGCCGACCGCGGGCGGCCCCGCATTTTCGTCGGTCAGCGATAGAGCAATGATGTCCGAGTAGGTCGTCGCGTCCCAGGTGTCATTCTGCGCCCGCGCCATGCCGAACCCGATCAGGTATTCGTGCCCCTGCTGGAGCCAGCCCGGATAGGGCGACTCGTGCGACGCGACCAGTTTGTTCACGCGCGCGATCGACCCCGAATCCTCGGGCGGCGCGTCGCCGGAGCGCACGCGCAGCTGGTAGACGTTGCGACTGCTCAGCGTCGTGCGGATCAGTCGATCGTAGCCGTCCGCGTGCGTGCCGACGGACGTCGACGAGCCGATGCCGGCGGGGTTGTACGTCGCGTCGGTCGTCCCGATGTACGCCATCGGCATGCGCGCGAGCGACTCGGCGGTAAGCCGCGCATTGACGACGTCCGCATCGCGATTGGCGGGCGACGCGGCGACGGGCCACGACCGACCCGGCGACCAGTCGAGCAGCAACAGCGACGTGTCGACGGACGTCGTGGTGCCGCCCGATCCGGAGCCGAGCTCCGACGGCCATGTCAGCGTGCCCGTGATCGACGCGACCTCGGCGCCGTCCTCAACCGACGCCGATAGCTCGACGTCCGACCCGCTGCCGGCCAAGCCGACGCTCGTCGACGTGAGCTCGTACGTCGGGTCGCCGTCGACCGTGGTGCCGCCGCTGCTCGAACCGATGCCGGGGGCGAGAGCCGCGAGAGGGGTTCCGCCGCCCCCGACAGATCCCGCGCTGTTGTTGGTCACACGCACCAGCGACCCCCAGACCGCGGAGGTAAACGCGCCGGAATTGAACCCGCTGATCTCCCCCCGCGCGTTGTAGTCGAGGTACAAGCACTAGGTGTCCGCCATGTCGACGATGTAGGCGCCGTAGTCTTGCAGGGCGCGCGCGATGATCGTGCCCTTGGCATCGAGGCCCAGGCTCGCGACGTTGATCGATTTGGGCAGGACAAACAGTTGCCCGCAGCGGATCGCGGCCGTGCCCGCGCCGTTGTTGGGGTAGCTGGTCGGATAGTCATCGCGCGTCGCGGGCCACACCCACGGCGAGCTCAGGAACGGTTTCGGTGCGGCGAGCGCGAGTGCGTGCTTGATCCCGTTTGTCAGCTCGCCAGTGCGGATCAGCCCGCCGAGCTGCGACCCGCCGAATGCTCGCGTGCCGCCGTAGCCGAGCTGCGCTGCGTGCGTGTAGTAGCTGGTCGGCCCGTAGTCAGTGACGAGCGCGAACCCGCTGCCGTTGAGCGCCACCGGCGTGTAGGCTTCCGCGGTCCATGCGTTCGTCCCAATTTTTTTGGCGCGCCAGAACTCGTGCGCTGTCTGCCCGTCGGGATCGATGATGCACAGGTGCGCGTCGGTGTACCCGGTCGACCAGTCGGGCGGTGCGCTGATCGCACTCGACGGGCAACGCAGCGTCACCGTGCCCGTGCGAAACCCGGCATTGGGAGCTGTGACAGCAAACGTCTGCAGCGGGTCGCCGTTGGTCGCGTAGTAGACCGGCATCGACCAGTTTGCCGAATTGACGTTCCACCCCTCACTCAGATCGCGCACGCGCGTCGTCGCTGCATCGCTCGCCGACGCCAATTGCGCACCGCTGCCAATCGGCCAGTTCCACGGGCTGCCGACCGCGAACGGCCAGAGCGTCGGATCGCGTCCGCTCGCCCCGCCCGTCGTCGTCTGCGGCAGATCGACCAGCCGCGCGACCAGCGACCCATCGCCGAGGTCAAACTCGCTCGCCGTCGTCGACTCGATGTTTCCGTCGACAGTCAGATACTCCGAGCCGTCGATCGCCATGGCGCCCGTCACGACTGCGCGCAGCACCTCCACGCCGCCTTGCTCGACGATCAGCGCACGCCGCGCGGTCATCGCATCGCGCACCGCCGCGCTTGCGTCGTAGCGCTCCTCGCCTGTGCCGGCCGATTGCACGGCCGCGACGATCTCCGAGAGCAGCGCCGCATTCGGTGTCCAGCTCATGCCTTGGTCCCCTCGACGATCAGTGATGCGCGCGATGCGCTGATGACGGCATCGCCGGTTTTCATGGCCATGAGCGTGACGACAAACCCCGCACCCGGCTGCACGGTCCACTCGTCCTCGATCGCGACGCTCCCGTAGTTGCTGCCGCTCGAGGCCGGGTAGTAGCCCGTGTACGCGCGCCGCACACCGGTCGACGTAGCCCCGCCGATTGTGGCGACCAGCCACACCTCGACCGTGCCCAGGCCGGCCGTGGTGTTAAACAGCACGCGCAGACTGCCGCGCACCGTCACGCGCGTCGCAAACCGCGTGATCGTGACGCCAGCCGTCTCGACCATCTCCCACAGCGTCGACGGCCCCGCGCTGCCGTGCACCTCGATCGTGCTCGACGCCTGCGACGCGGAGTCCAGCCGCACCGACCCGCCGCTCGCCATGACCGCCAACGGCGTGCGCGCCGCATAGCCGATCGTCCAGGGGGGCAACTCGGGCGGCCTGGCCGCGTGCACGTCGAGCTGTGGCTTGTAGATCGACACGCCTGCCAGAGCACCCGTCGTCGGCCCGGTCCCGCGCACCGAATACTCGACGCTCGTCGCACCGGCCGGCGCCTGCGCAATGAGTGACAGTTGCGTGTACCCGCTGACGTCGTAGTCATCAGCCGGGTTGTATGACGTGACCGGCGAATACTCGCTCACGTGCTCGGAGATCAGCGCATCGCCGCCACCGAAAAACCGTGCGCGCAGCCGCGCCCGGCATGCATTGCTGCGCACCCGCGCGCCCATGCTCACCCACTGCTCGGCGTCGATCGACACGCGCTTGGGCGCGATGACGCCGGGATAGCGCGCGACGCCGCCCACGGTGCCCGTGCCCGTGATCGCGAGCGTCGAGACCTTGGGCGATCCGACCAGCATGCCGATCAGCCCGTTGCCGTCGCTCAGGTAGTACCGCACGTCGTTCGTGGCCAGCCCGTCGCGATCCACCTGCCAGTCCTCGACGCCCCACTCGGCGTCGGCGTTCTGGATCTGGTTCCCGCCGTGCCGGACCTGCGAGCCGCCGACCGGAACCAGAGATGACACCGTGTGCGTCGCAAACGTCGGCGTGCTTGCGACCTGCGCGCCATTCATGGCGACCACATAGACGTTGAGCACGTCGCCGCGACTCACAGGTTCCAGGTGCACCGAGGTTTCCGCGGGCGCCACGACGATGCGCCGATACTCGGTCTCACCGGCCGTTTTCCAGTGCACATGCAGCGAGCCGCCCTCGAGCACACCCGAATCCTCGACCGCATCCCACGCAAGGATCGCGTAGGGCCGCACCGTCCCGTCAGCCGCCAGCGCAAACGTCGTGTCATCCGACGTCAGTTCGAGCTCGGCGACGGGCGCGACGACGCTCGGATCCGGCAGCGTCGTGTTCGGCGCGGGATCGACGCCCACCAGCGCCTCGTAGTCGTCTTCGTAGACGGCTTCGGCTTCCTCCTTGGCCACCAGGGTCACGGTCTGCGCGACCGGGTCGAATCGCCGCTCGAGCACCTGCAACACCTTGGCGTCGAACCCCCAGAGCGTGCGCGTGAGATCGACCGTATCGGTCGGCTCGACCGGCCACGCCGTCATCTGATAGACGGCGGTGTCCTTCAGCGCCTGGCGGGCCAGGTGGCAATACAGCCGCGCCAGGCGCTGCGCACGCAGCGGATCGACCACGTAGGGAAGATCGATGTCGCGCCAGATCTGCCGGCCGTCCTCGGTGACGTAGGCAGCAATCGAAACGGGCTCGAAATCGTCGTCCTCGTAGTCTGCGCTCGCACTCACGAACCGGCCGCGAACGGAGTTGAACGTGTCGGCCAGCGTGCCATAGGGCTGTGTTTCGATGTCGCCGGCCTGCGCGACATCCGCGTCGGTCAGCGACAGTGCCGGCGCGCGGTATGCGGCGCCCCGCACGCGCCACACCCCGCCCTGCACCACTGCGGTCCCGAGACACGACGTCAGCATCTGCTGCAGCACCTTGACCTGGTCGCCGCGCTCCTGCGGCGCGTAGACGATCCCGTCGATGGTGTAGCGGGCCTGGTCGTCTGCGAGCGAGCCCATGTCGACCAGTTCGTCGGCGAGGTTGGCCTCTGCGATCAGGTCGTCGAGATCGAAGTCGGTCTCATAGTCTGCAGACCACCCGTAGTCCGACGCGATGAAGTCCGCGATGCACAGGATCGCGTTGTTGCTGTGCGCGCTGGTCTCGGTCCTTGGGTCATAGACCGCATGACCTCTCACCAGCGCCTCGACCGCAGGCAGCCCGTTCGGGAAAATGTCCTGATCGGCCTCGATCCGAATGCTGATGCCCGCCTGCCCCGCGAGCACATCCGCAGACGTCCACTCGTCATCGCCGAGGCCTGCTGACTCCGACTCCATGGTCGTATCGCGCTCGCCAGCGACCTCGCCCAGGAACTTGCGCACGCGCACCAGCGCCTTGCCCTCGGTGACGCGGTACGAGACAACGACCGTACCTGCGATCGCGAGCGCCGCGCGCACCCCGCCGGCCTCGATCGTGTAGTGCTGGCCCTCGACCAGCACGGACGTCCCACCGTCGGCCGTCTGCTCGGCCACGGTGTCGATCACCCGGTCGGTGCCGGTGACGGCCAGGAGGTCGTCGGCCGCAACCCCGGCAAACGTTGCGACCTGCGGCACCACGCGCGTCTTGTAGAACCGCGAGCCGGCCTGCACGAACCCGCTGCCATCGAGCGTGCCGCACGGCTCGCCGTCGAGATAGACCTCATCGATCGCGGTCACCTTGCGATCAGCAAATGTGAGCCTGGCCGACCAGTAGTGATCGAATTCTCCGTGGACAAACCAGTGCGCGACCTGCCGCGGTGCGAGGCGCACCGTCCCGTAGATGAAATTGCGCGGCTGGTCGGTCGATCGAATCGCGATCTTGCGATCGACGTATGACGCGTCGAGCGCGGCACGCTTGCGCCGCGCCATGCGGTTCGCTTCGACGATCGAGTAGGCGATGGCGACCCCATAGGACACCGCGCTAACCGTGGCCAACGTCGCCGCGGACGCCCCGGCCGCCGTCGCGATGGCAATCGGCAGTTGCGGCACTCAGACTCTCCACGCCAGGGCGCCGCGCCGGTCCACGCGCACCGCCACGACCCCATTGTGCCCAGGTCCGACGAGGCTCGACCCTGTCACCACCCCCAGCGTGATCCGTCCGTCGATCAACTGCGCGACGACGTCCCCGCGCTGCGCGAACATGGCTGGGACGGGGTCGCCCAGCACCGCGCTCGCCGCACCCGCGATGCCGCCCAGCGCCGCCAGCCGCTCGAGCGCCTCGCGCTCGCTTGTCCACGTCGCGCACGGCATTTGGGCGCCTGGCCGCACCTCGCGAACCCAGGCGAAGGCGAAGGCGGCGCAGTCGTTCGCGCCCCACGCGAACGGCATCGCGCGACGCGAGCCGACAAACCGCACCAGCCGCTGCGGCCAGTCCTGCGGGCGAGCCATCAGCTCGGCCGCCAGTAGCGATTCGGCCACACGCCCTCGCGCTGGCCGACGACGACGCGCGAATAGCCGGTGTCGCCGCTCGCGCGACGCCGCTGCTCGGCGTCGGTGTAGCGCGCGCCCAGGGCCTTGGCAGGCATGCTGAGCAGCGTCTCCGCGTTGACCTCGATCAGCATCTTGCGATCGGACGAAAACCGGATGCGCATGGTGTCCAGCACACCGGCATCCTCGAGCACCGGAGTCCCCGTCACTTGATAGCCGGCAGTCAGCACCGCTGTGTACATCCGCCAGGGTCGAAGGTGCACGCGCTCCGACAGCACGAGCGAGATGGTGGACTCGTCCAGCCCCGACAGCACGAACCGGCGGCCCACGACTTGCGGCGCATTGACGTCGCGCACTTCGTCGACGGTCGCGACCTTCGCCGCGCCGACGTAGGTGTGACCGCCATAGGTCAGGTCATAGGACCAGGTGCTGTAGCGCTGCGTCCCGCTTGCCAGGTCGAACTCGAACAGGGACACGGTCGATCCGTTGCCGGCGATGACCGCATCCATCGCGGTATCGGTCGTCCTCATTGTGCGGTGTCCTCGATCCACTCGAGGTCGATGCCGGGCGCTTCGTCGTTGCCCCTGTACGGCAGACCGACGCCGTCCTGGTTCAACATGAAGAGCACGGTCGGCGCATCCCACACGACCGCAGTACCGCTCGCGACCGAGGTTCGCGCGGGCGGCTCAAACGTCCAGGTGATGGTCCCGCCCGACTCCGTGGCGTCGGTTACCACCATGACGAGTTGGCCACTCGATCCGAGCCCGAGCATGTCGCCCTTGCGCAGCGTCGCACCGCTGGCAGCGGAACACGTGGCCGACGTCGCCCCCGCAGTCACCGTCGACGACAGCGTCGGCGCGCCCCGCAGCGTTCCACGTGGAACGGGGCGCTTGAAGTGCCAGAACCTCGCGCGGTTTTCCGATCCGCGCACGCGCGCGAAGAACGCCTCGCGCTCGGCTTGCTCGTCTGGGTACACGGCTCCCAAGGTCATCGAGCACCACCAGACGGGGCCGGCGATCGCCCGTGTACGCGTCGCAGCAGCGAGCAGGCCCGGGTTCACGATCACGAACGGCTTCAATTTCCACTCCAGGTCCGAGGGCGCGAAGTGCTCGTCGGACGGCCACGCGAGCGTCGTCATGCGGACGTGCCCAACATCCCGCGCGCCGTGGCGTCGGAGACAATCCCCACGACGGCGCGCTGCATGTCAGCGAGCCCCCGCTCGACCTGCGCGCGAGATGCCCCGCCCTGAATAACGATCGTGTTGTTGAAGACCGGACCGCCGCCCAGCGCGTGATTCGGCACCACGGTGCCGGCGGTTCGCGGCACCATCAGCTCGGGACCGCGCTCGCCGACGAGGATCGCGCGGCCGCCGGCATAGTCGCCGCCCGAGGCCAGTTGCTTGGGCATGATCCCGGAGCCGAGCACGCCGGCGACATCTTGCGCAGAGTCGCCGAACCGCATGTAACGGATCATGTCAAGGATCGACCCGACCGCCGTTTCGCCTGCCCCCTTGAAAAACTGCTGATACGCGACGGCGGCGACGATCTCTTTCGATCCTCGGATCACTACGTCCTTGAGCGAGCCGGAACCCCCGAATAGCCAATCGGCAAACGCCTGCGACGTCTGCTTGCCCCATCCGTCGACCGACTTGATCAGTTCCTGGAATCCAGCCGCCATCTCGTCCTTCGTCTGTTTCATCGCCTCGACCACGCCGAAGGCCCGCGACCACGTCTCGGGCTGGATCAAGCCGCGCTCGAGCAGATCGGTCATGTCCGCTTGCAGGCGCTCAGCCTCTTCGACGCGCGCGCGATCGGATCGACTGGCCAACGAATTGACGGCCTGCAGTCGGGCACGCAAATCATCGTCAGCAACTTCCCTGGCTGACTTGCTGCCCCAGGCTCGACGCTCGGCGGCCGCCTCTTCCTCGAGCATGTCGATGCGATCCTTTTCGACGTCGACTTCGCGCTTCTTGGCGTCGATGATCAGCGCGGACATCAGCAGCTCTTGCTGCGCCCACTTCGCGCTCGCGGCGAAGCGCCCCGCCTGCACCTCGTAGAGCGCCTTTTCATAGGCCGAGTTGATGCCGACCTGCGTCGCGCGTTCTCGCAGCGACTCTATCTCGCGCAGGATCGCCGCGTTCGGGTCTTTCGCGGCGCCACCGACAGCGCCGGTCGCGTCGACACGCGGCGCCTCTGGCTTCGGGCCGATGAAAATCGACAGTTGATCGGTCGCGATCTGGCGTGCCGCGTCATCCGCGCGGCGATTCAGCACCTTGACCCATCGGTCGAGCTGCTGGGCCGCGACTTCCATCCGCGATCGCAGCCGCTCATCCTGATCCGCCGGCGAGCCGAGCACGAAGTCCCAGATGGACGTGTCGCCGGTCTCCACCTTGCGCGCGAGTTCGGCGCGCATCAGCGTGAGCTTGCCGAGTTCCTTCGCCGCATCGGCGGCCGCCTGCTCGGGGCCCTTGAACGCCGACCCCAGCGCATCGGCGAAATCGAACCCCGCTTGCCGCGCCTGGTTGAACTGCTGCACGATCTCGAGCAGAACCGGGATGAACTCCGACGCAAGCTGCGTCTTCGCCATGCCGGCCTCGTACTGCAGGCGCAGGTACGCCTTTTCGAGTGCATCCGCCTGCTTGGCCTGCTCTGCGGTCACCCGCGCGCCCTCGAGCCCGGCTTCGGCGAGGTCTTTGAGGAACGGGATGGCGTCGGCGCCCGCCCGGCCCAGCAATGCGATAGCAAGCTCGGACTTGCGCCGCGTATCGGCAAACTGGTCGAGCGCTCGCGCGGTCTCGACCAGCAGCGCCGTCGAGTCCGCGAACTGCGCTGGATCGATGCCCAGGATCCCCAGGCCGACTCCGCGCGCTTGCTTGTTTGCGCGGCCAGAATCGACTGGTTCAGCTTCGTGACGATCGAGACGACCTTTTCGACGCCGATCCCGGCCTCTACGGCGACTCCCAGCGTGCGCGATAGGTTTTCGACGCTCGTGCCGGCCGTCTCGGCCGCGCCCTTGAGACTCGCCAGGTCGTGCACGGCCGAGGTAAACGCCTTCGTGAGCGCCGTGATCAGCGTGCCACCCAGCGCGATCTCGATACCCCGGCGAAGCGTCTTGAACGCGGCTTCGATGTCGTCGACACCGCGCTTGGCGATCGACTTCGCCTCGCCCATGTCGCGCCGCAACTGCGCGACTTCCGCTCGCATCTCGAATACCAGCTCGCCGACGGTTTTCTTAGCCACGGTTCCCCGCCTCGATAACTGCGTGTTCCATGATTTGCACCCGCGCGAACGTTTCGGCGTCGACGTCCATGCCCAGACGACGCCAGGCCGCATCAGCCGCGGTGTAGTCCAGCCCCGCCTCGCGCACCACCGTCGGGCCCATCCCGCCGCCCAGGACCACGAATCGCCACTGCGTGCCCACTGCGAGGAAGGCCTCCACCGCCGGCCAGTTTTCGTCGAAGACCTCGACGCCCGGAGTCGTCGATGCGCGCGCTGGCCATCAGCCGCCGCGTCGACTCGTCGTCAAGCCCGAGCGTCGCGGCCTGCCGGCGCAGGTCCGCCCCGTCGTCGGCCGCACGGCGCGGGCGACGCCAGGCCCGCGCGGCCGCCTCTAGTTTCCCCGCACAATCCCCCGCATCCGGGCCAGATACGCGCGCCAGATGACCAGGTCGAGCCAGGGGTACTCGTCGAGCAGCGATGCCAGTGCCGCCGCGCTGAACGCCGACTCAGGCTCGTCCCAGCCGATCACCACATCGGCAAGCGCCTCGTCGATCGGCCGGGATGTCATCGCGTCGATCTGACTGCGCGACAGTGGCTTGCAGCGCAGCGTGAGAGCGCCGAAATCCTCGCCCCCCGGCGCGGTGACATCGACGACCAGGTCGAACTCGGGAATCGGCGCGCGTTTGAATTTCATGGCGGCTCAGGTCAAGGTCAGTGTGATCTCGTCGTTGCCGGTGCTCGGCAGGAAGAGCAGATCGGTCGCGATCATCACGACGTCGTCCGGCGCGTTCGCGTAGCGCGGGTTGATCACCTGCACCGCCGGCGCCTCGAGCGTCACGATGTTGCCGGCCGTGGTTCCGTGCACGAGCTCGACCGCGTCGGTCGTGGCCACCTTTGCGGCCGCAAACCAGTCGTAGGTGGCAACCGTCGGCGCCTCGAACTGCGCAGACCCCTGCGGCGATCGGCCGGTGATCGCGATGCGGTCTTCGCAGTTGATCAGGTTGCGGTGCGAGAGCCGGTTTGCCAGGTCGAGCGCGAACGACTCGAGGCACGGCGTCTCGCCCAGCAGATCGACCGTCGTCTCGGTGCGATTGAAGAGCACCGGCGTCGCCTGATTCGCGAACGTCGCCGTGCCAGGCGTCGAGTCGGCGGCCGCGTTGTAGACCCCCCACAGTGTGAAGGTCAGGACCGGGATGTCTTCGCGCGTCGCGCTCAGGCGCACCGTACCCCGGCAGCCGGTCATCTTGTGCCGCACAGCGTCGACGTAGGGGTAGATCGTCACCGTCTTGACGCCTGGCGTCTCCGGCGCGTAGACCACGCTGGTCCCCGCGTTGACCGTCTCCGAGAAACCGCAGGCTTGCAGCAGCGGCGCCCACGCCGGCGCGGTTCCCGCCGCGCCCGACCCGGAGAGCTCGACCTCGATTTCGATCTCGCTGTAGACGTCCGCCGGCATCTGCGGCGAGTTGCCGAAAAAGTTTCGGATCTTGTCGCGCGAGCGATTCGTTGCCCGCACCGGTGTCACGTCGGCCCGGCGCACCGATATCGCGTTCGAGCCGACGGTCGGCGTCGGGTCGGTGCCTTCCGTCGACTCGATCTTGACCAGGATCAGCTTGTTTCGCGCGTAGCGAGTCATGTCAGGTTTCCTTCCAGAAGGCCTCAAACTCGAGCGGCAGCGCGTACACGCCGCCGTCACCCAGACGCGGCACACGCTCGCTCGACGAATCCGTGTCGACGATGTCGTCGATCGTGATGCCAGACAGCCCCGGCACCGTGCCCTGGTAGCGACCGAGCACGGCCAGCACCGCCTGCGCGACTGTGTTGCAGGCCACGACCGAGTCGGCGACGATGCCCACCTCGAACCGCGCGGTGCGCCAGGCAGTCGCCGCGCGCGTCCCTTGAATGCGTCGCAACGTCAGCGTGTCGATCACAATGGCGGGCCGCTGCGTGCGCGCGGGAATCGCTTCGGGGTAGATGCGCGTGCCAACCAGCCCGGCCAGCGTCGCGTCGGCCGTCAGCAGCTTGTAGACCGCTTCGCGGATCATGACCGCCCGCCGGCGAAGTCGCCGCGCGTCACGCGCAGGCGCGCAATCTGCCGCCACAGTTCGGCCGAGAACGCGTCGACCGCGCGCTCGCCCTCAGTATCGAATGCCCGCGCCATGAACTGCCGCTTTCGGGCGCCGGGGTGGCGCGCATGCCACCTGAGCAGCGATCTGAGCAGCGATCCGATCGTGAGCGCACGTGCCGCCTTCGGAGCGATATCGTGCGCCGTTGTACCCGTCTCAACCCAGGGCGCGTAGAACGCGCGCCCGCCCCCTGCGCCCACGGTCCCGCGCACTGCGCCATTGACGCGCGCCGTCGCGATCACCGTCTTGACACTTTCGCGCAGCACACCGGTGCGCGACGGCACCTCTGCGCGTATTGCACGCTCGAGCCGCGCGCCGGCCGCACCGAGCGCCGCTTGCAGCGCCTCGCGTGCGATCTGCTCCGAGAACGTCTCGAGCCACTTCTCGGCTTCGGCCAGCCCCTTGACGGCGACGCTGGTCATGCAACCGGGTCCGCGAGTCGGCAGACAAGCCGCAGGTCGAGCCGTCGGCCTATCGGCACGGCTGCGGTGATCGCGAAGACCTCCTCGGTGGCCTCATCGACCACGCGCATGGCAGAGCTCACGCCGTCCACGTGCAGCATTGTGATCTCGACCGTACCCGCGTCCTCGTCGACCTGCCGGTCGCGCTGCTCGCGCCCCGTGCGATACCAGACGGCGCCCCAGGCCTGCACGAACGTGGCCCAGGTCCGCGCTTCGCCACCCATCGCGTCGCGCGTGACGATCGCCTCTTCGACGGTGAGGAGGTGATCGCGGCGCCCGGCATGCACGAGCAGATCCTCTCAGGCTCAGGCCGGCGGGTTCGCCTGCGGCCCGCTCAGGGGATGACCGAGCACGCACATCGCTGACACCGGCGCGTTGCCGGTGTTGTTCGCCGGCGTGACCGTCAGCCGCGTGTAGCGCTTGAGCCCCTTGTAGCCGAGCTTGCGGCACTCCCCGTCATCCGAGAACGCGAACCCGGCCAGGGCTTCGGTGCCGATCAGGTAGGCGTCGGCCACCGCCGCGTTGTCGCTCAGGTCCGACTCGTCGCCGTCTTCGAGCAGCACGACAAACGTCGCGTCCGCGTCGGCCAGCGTGCCCGTCTGGATCATGTAGGTCACGGACTCGTAGCCTGCGCCATCGATGATCGCGCCGACCAGCGCCGTGTTGTCGGTGGCGACCTGCGGGGCGATGACCGGTTTCGGATTGATGTTCGAGATTCCGTCGCGCATGGTGTGTTCTCCTTCAGATACTCCAGACTCGCCAGGCCGCCGCGTCGCGACGGGCCTGGTCCTCGAGGTAGGGCGACACCTTGGGATCGCCCTCGAATCGCGATTGCAGGCGTTGCAGCGCCGCGTTCTTGAGCCCCTGCGGCACCGCACCTGCGGTTGCATAGCCGGCGGTGAACTCGACCACGACGGTGTCCGACAGGTCGTCGGTTGCCGACGGCCATGCTTGCTCGGCTGCAAGCAGTACGCGCCCCGGGTGCGGCCGCTCGCCCGTGCCGCGCTCGACGCGGTACACAGTGTCGGCGAGCGTCTGCAGATCTCCGGCCGCGTCGCGATACTTGATCGTAATCGTGGCCGACGCGAGCGGCGAACGAGGCAATTCGATGTACTCGTCCGCGCACGGGAACCGATCGAATGCGATCGTATAGGTGCGCACGAGCAGCGCCCGACCCGTATAGGCCTCGACCCATTCGCATGCGGCCGGGATCAGCAGATCGAAAAGCGCGTCGTGCGCATCGCCGATCACGCGGCACTGCAACCGGGCGTCGTCGTTGTCGATTGGGTATCCGCTTGCCGCCGTCTTGATCGACAGCACGCCGCCCGGCTGCGCCCTCGATGGGATCACGACCTCCATGCCTTCGGCCAGGTTGTGTGCCACCTGCGCCGGCGAGAACTCGGCCGCGGCGCCGAAGAGCTCGCGCAACCGCTCGCGCGCGCCCTCGACCACGGTGCCGGCCGGCAGCCGCCGCCCGTCGACCGTACAGTCGACGAGCAGCGCCGCCCGCACCGGCTCGACCGAATCGACCAGCAGGCCCGCCCCGTCGGGGGCCGGCCTGCGCCGCGAACCACGCGACATCGTCAGCTTGCGGCGTTGGCGTAGTGCTTGACCGCGCCGCCGACGTCGACCAGGTTGCCGCCGCTGCGCATCCACGCGAGGAACCCGACCTGCCCCTTCTTCGTGTAGGCCGAGTCGGTGAACCGGAAGAGGCTCATCATCATCACGTCGCGGATCATGTAGGGCGCGAAGTCGCCGAAGAGGATCGACTTGGCGCTCGCCGCCATCACCGGCATGTGCTGGTTGATGGCGATGCGCACGCCCAGCAGCGTGTCGGGCATCGCGCCGTTCAGATCGTAGCCGGGCAAGAAGATCGGGCGCCCCTGGTCGTCCTTGAGCTTGCGCGCGACCTTGAGCGTCGAGTCGGCCATCATCCAGCGCAGGTTGCCCGACTCCCGGTAAGCCGGGTCAACCGAATGGTAGAGGTCGATGAAGTCGTCGTAGATCACCGTCGCGGTCTGCCCGCTCGCGCCGGTCTTGCCCAGGCTCGACGCGGTCACGATGCCGTTCGGCTGGCTCGATCCGGTGCCCGTGGTGAAGTGCCTGTTCGTGATCCGGCCCAGACGCGTGGCCAGCCGCTGCCGCACGAACGCCTCGACATCGGCCGACGAGTCCTGCAGCAGCTCGAACGGGACCGCGACGACCTTGGACGAGTACTTGTAGACCGGCACCGACTTCACGCCGAAGTCGACGTCGGCATCGGTCGCGCTGCCGTTCTCCGCGACGATCTCGCCCTCCTCCGACGTGCCGTCCGAGGTCGGGAAGTTCATCGTACCGCCGACCATCGTCGGCAGCACCGTCGCGACCGCGCGCATGCCGCCGTAGGCTTTGAGCGCGTCGATGATCGTCGACGCCACCTGCTCGGGCACGAGATACCCGCCCTCGCCGTCGGTCGTCGTCGACATCGTGGCGCGGATCGCCTGCCACTCGGCGGCATTCAGCGCGTCGTCACCGCGCCGCAGCCATTTCGCGAACAGCGCGCGCGCCTGCTCCTTCGCCGCGTCCGGGGCGGGGCCGCCCGTCAGGCGCCGCTCGAACGACTCGGCGAGCGAGGTGTCGACGCTGTTCTGCGCGACGCGCTCGAGGTACTCGGAGAGGCGCTTCTGCTCGCCCTCGACCCGCTCGAGGTCGGCCATGCCGGCGTCATACGCCGCCTGGTCCTCGGGCCGCCAGGGCTTGCCGTCCGAACCGTCCCGGTCGGCCATCAGAGTGCGGATCTTCTCCGCGACTTCGGCGCGCTCGGCGCGCAGCTGCTGCATCGTCTTCATGTCGTGTGGTCCTTGTGTGAGCGGCTAGCGCCGCGCTGCGAATTCGAGCCGACGCAGCAGCGCCGCTCGTTGATGGGTGTCCGGGGCCTTGCCGCTGGGCGGCGCCGGTGCGCGGCGGGCGCTCAGCCCGGCGGGCGCCCGCGCGAACGCGGCCAGATCCCAGGTGTTCTGCGCCGCCTTGGCGCCCGGCGCCATCGCGTCGGCCAGCTTGGCATCGATCGCTTCGGCCGCGGTGTACCAGGTTTCGGCGTCCATGAGCTTGAGCCAGTGCGTCGCATCGCCGCCCGCGCGGGCGGCATAGGTCTCGGCGATCGTGCCGTCGACCTTCTCGAGCAGCGCCGCGCAGTCGAGCATGTCGCCCGTGTCCCCCATTGCCAGCGTCCAGGCCCGATGGATCATCAGCATCGACCCTCACCCATCTGGATTTCGTCCGCGCCGGTGATCAGCACCGACGCCGCGCTCGCCGCGAGTCCGTCGACGATTGCGGTCACGCGCGCAGGGCGATCCCGCAGCGCCTGGACCATCGCGCGCGCCGCGAACACCGACCCGCCCGGCGAGTTGACCCGCAGCACGAGCTCGACGGTCTCGTCGATGTCGGCGAGCGAACGCGCGAACGCGCCAGGCGACACGCCGCCGAACCACTCGGCCTCGAGGTCCGTGTCGACGATCGTGTCGTAGACGTAGATCGTGGCCGCGCCGTTGCTCGACCCCGCAACGCCGAAGCGCCTCGGGCGATTCTTGTTCGCGGCGAAGAGCCGCAGAAGTCGATCATGCATTGCCACTCTCTCCGACATCGCGCGGTGCGCGGTACAGTTCGCCGATGATCTCGTCCGGCATGTTCTCGAGGTGGCGGATTTCGTCGGGCGTCATCCAGCCATCACCGCTCCCCGGTCCACCGAGCGCCGCCCGGTATGCCTCGGATCGCGCCTTCGAATCCCCGCGCATCAGTCCCTCGAGGTTGAACTCCACGAAGCCCGTCGCGCGCCGATAAAGCTTGCGGTTGATCTCCTGCTCGAACGCCCGACAGATCGGTGCGATCCGGTAGCGCACGAAGCCGATCGACATCTGCTCGAGACCCGTCCCCCAGGCCGTGCTTTTCTCGGTGTGCCCGATCATGTGCGGCGGGACGCCGAACAGGCGCGCGATGTCCTCGATCTGGAACCGCCGCGCGTCGAGCAGCTGCGCGTCTTCGGCCGACATCGACAGGCGCTCGACCTTCATTCCGTGCGTCAGCACCATCGGCCGCCACATCCCGCTGCGACCGCTGTGCTTCTCGTCAACCTGCTTCTTCAGCCGCGCGATCTCCTCCTCGGAGATGTCGCCCGGCGCGGCGAATGCGACCTGCGCCTGCAGCCCGCGTGAGAAGTACGCGCTCGAGAAGTCCGCCGCAGCCAGCGCGATCCCGCCCGCGTCGCCCAGCGCCGCCTTGATCGCCGACACCGACCGCAGGCCGTCGAAGCCGACCGAGGGGATGTGCAGCACGTCGGACCCGTCGTAGGGCACGACCCGCCCGTCATCCTCGAGCACGCGGTACACGATCTCACCGCGCTCGCCGCGCACCGGCTCAACCGCGCGGGGATGCCGCGGCACCAGCCCGTACACGTCGGGCGATCGGTCGCGCCGCGTGATCGTGGCGAACGCGTCGCCGTGCAGCATGCGCGCCGAGACCATGTATCGCCAGAACGACGCGGCCGACATCGCGAGGTTCGGCTGCTCGTTGAGCAGCCACCAGAGATCACCCCGCACCGGCTCGCGCCGCCGCTCGTCGATGCGCCGGTAGGTCTGGCACGGCGCCATCGTGA
>JADJEE010000009.1 GCA_016709225.1 Deltaproteobacteria bacterium
CGTCGCGCCCGAGCGCCAGGCGCTCGGTCAGCGTCAACGCGCGCACGATGACCTCGCCGCCCAGCGACGCCACCTCGACCGCCTCTTTCGGGAGCCGCGGTGCTTTGATTTCGCCTCGCTTCAGCGCCATGCGATCAGCTCGCGTAGACCGTCGGCAAGCCGAACATGGTGATCGTCACGCTCGTCGTGACCTTGTCGCCGGCGTTGCCGATCGGCAGCAGCGTCGCGGACACGTAGCCGTTGAACACCATGATCTGCCCGTTGCGGAATGTAAATTTCACCGCGCGCGGCGACTGCGCATTCGACGCGGCTTGCAGCGCCAGCAGGCCGGCGTCGCTTACGTCCCAGATGGACTCGAACGAGTACGTCGCGGCCGACGTGTTGCCCGGCACCTGCTTGCTGATCGTGTCGTGGATCGTCGTCACGTCGATGAAATTGGGCTCGCCCCACTGGCCGTCAGCCCGGTCGCCGTCGTGAGTGACGTCCCGGAACGTGATTGCCTGAAACGACCCTGACGAAAACGTCGAGTAGGTCGTGTTTCGTCCTCGAGCCCAGCGTGGTCGACGTCGGGTTGTCGACGCGGAACACGCGCCCATCGAGTTGCGTCATCCCCTCGACGTCCAGGACGATAAACGCCCCGTCCGACTGCGCGCCGGAGGCGTGCGTCACAACGCCCGGGTCCGCCTTGGTGATGCCGCTGATCGTGACCGCGGTCGCGAGCGCCGATTGGATGGAGACCGATACGCCGGTCCACGTGGTGACAGTTGCCATGAGTTTGGGACTCCTCTAGATGACCCAGTAGTCAAAGGTGCAGACGGCGATCCAGATACCCGCCTCGTAGTCGAGCTCGGCGCGACGATTGGTCAACGTAAAGTGGGCAGCAACGAGCGCGGCCTGCGCCGCGTCTGCCAGCGTCTCGGCCGCGTACCGCTGCTCGTCCATGCACCACACGTCGAGCGTCACCCGCGTCGCCAGCAGCGTCGAATGGATCGTGTTGACCGCCTCCGTCGCTACCCGCTGGAACGAGACCGCGGGCAGCGCGAATTCCTGCGGAACGACATCCGGATAGATGCGCGCCGCGTCCCCGCTACCGACGAGCGCCGTCACCGCCGACGCCGCCTTGAGCGTGGCGTACGCGACCGATTCGGCGCTCACAATTTGGTCTCGCGGAACTTGGCTTCGGCGCGGCGGTAGAACTCTGCAAGGGCGCGATTGCCGGCCTGCGCAAACGCCGACCGCATGTACCAGCGCCCCTCGACAAACTCCCCTCCGCGGCGCAATGCCGCGCGAGCTGCCGACCTGGTGCGAGCCCCGCCAGTCAGCCGTCCGCCAGGCTGGCGTTTGCCATGGCCAGCCTCGACCCAGCGCCAGTAATACGCATCGCGCGACGCCCCGCCCTTGGTCGGCGGGTCGCCCGTGCGGACAGTGGTCGTGTAGGTTTCGGTTGTCCTGCCTGATTCGCGCCGATTGCGCACGACGATGATCGATCTCTTGAGCAACCCGGGCATCCGATCACCGTACCGACTCGCGAACACCCTGCCACTGCGCCCCGAAGCCTGCCGCATTGGCGCTCGCGCTCGCCCCGCGTCGCGGAATACCCGCGCCGCACCGGCCACCGCGAATCGCAATACGCGCCGGCCGACCTTTGGGCCGATCTCGTCCATCTGGCGGCGGAAATCCGGCAGGTTGGTGCGCACCTCGTAGACCGTGACGCTCATGTCGCTGCGTCCCCAAACGCCAGGATTTCGAGGTCCGCGCGCCGCGTACCGATGCCGATCACCTCGACTACGCCGTACGGTTTGTCGCGCCACAGGATCCGATGCGTCGGCGTCATCCACGACCGATAGCGCATGCGAAACCTGATCGTGATGTCTGCCTGCGCCTGCCGCGCTGCAATGTACTCGCGGCCAGATAGCGGCTCGGCCGACGCCCAGACGGTCTCGACGTCAGTCCATGTGATCTGCTCATCTCCCATCGCAGTTCGCGACACGCTTTTGTCCTGGATCGTGATCCGCTGATCGAGTTTGCCCGCCATCATGGCGCGAGCACCCGATAGCGATCGAGCAGCCGCACGACAAATTCTGTCGGCACGGGCGGTCGATCGCTATCGGCCTCCCGGGTCTCGTACAACGATCCGATGCGCAGCAGCATCCACTGTTTGATCAGCGGAGGTACGTTGCCGGCCGTGTAGCCGGCCGTGTAGACAACCTGCACGGTATCGCCCTGCGCGTGCAGTTGCGGCCATACCTGGCCGTCCTTAAGTCGCACGCGGGCGACCTCGCTCGCATAGTCGACGTAGTAGACCGACGTCGAGAGCGTCTGCGAGTCGCCGTTTTCGTCGGCATACGTGATCGATGTCACCGCCGTAATCGGCGGGTGCCGCAATTCCAGTCCGGCAAACGACGATGCACGCAGCGTGATCGTTTGCGCGCCGATCGCGCGCTGGGTGATCAGCTCGGCCTCATCGCGTGCGACTGAGATCAACGCCGTGATCAGCGTATCGTCATCGGTAAATGCCGTTTCGACACGCAAGTGCGCCTTCGCGGTCGCCAGCGATAACACCTCGCTCGCGACCGCAGTCGTAACCTGATAGTTCATGGATGGCGGGCGAGCGGGTTTCCCCGCCCGCCCTCATCGTCAGCCGACGATCTCATCCACGGTCGTCGCATCCACGGATGCGGTCGACCGCTTGCCCATCGCGAGGACGATGCCCCCGCAATCGCTTGTCGCCGTCGCGACCGTCATCGACAGCCGGAAGTGGGTGAACGACTGCGCCGATAGCGCGGCCGGGTCGATGTTGATCACGACCTGCTTGTTGCTGTCGGTGCCGGCCTGCGTCAACTGCGTGATCGCCAGACTGGTGACGTCGGCCGCGCCGGTCCCGCCGGAGTCGGTGGCCCCTTCGATCTTGGCGTCCAGGGTGGCGCTCGACCCGAGATCGCCAGCTTGCACGATCGCCATGTACTGATCGAAATCCGACGCATCGACCCAGCCAGACGTGACGGTGGACGCCGCGTATGCGTCCGGGTCGATATTGCCGACCACGTAGACCGCTTCGCTCATTTTCATCATGTTGCGAACTCCTATTGATTACGAACGGGTCGCGAGGACCACGAACGGCGACAGCGTGTCGCTGCCGTTTTTGCGCCCGATCGCCGAGCCGACGGCCGGCGCGCCGTCGCGTCGGAACGTCGCCCGAAACGCTTGCGCGCCGACGTCGAAGTAGAAATGCATCGACTGCGCCATCTCGATCGCGACCGCGCCAGACTTGGTGATGGTGCGGTACGAGCCGAAATCGACCAGCGCGATGTCGTTGACGGTACCCAGCGTCGCGCACGACTCCGAGTAGAGGACCGGCCGGCCGAGCAGCAGACCACCGGGCGCGCCCTTGATGCCTTCGTTCGGGGGCGTCCAGATCGGCTGATCCCCGATCGTCATCGTGATGAGCTGCGGGAGGACCGACTGATGCATGACCCAGCGGGCGCGCGCCATCGCGTACACCGGCAGCCGTGCCAGCATTTTGGCGACGTTGGCCGAGTTGACGGTCGCCGCAGTCTGGCTACCCTCTTTGGCGACACTCACCAGCGCGTCGGCGTTGAAAATGCCCTTGGGCTTCGCAACGCCGTCGCCCGCCAAGATGGCGTCGTTGGCCTTCCAGCGGATCGCCTCGCCCATCTTGCGCGAGAGGTACGCCGCCATCGCGGTCGAGTCTGCCAGCAGCTCGTCGGTCGCCGGGCAAAACGCGACCAGCTTGCGCAGACGCAGCGTCGCCATGTCGAGCACGGGTTTGGTCAGCGTCGGGGCCCCGGCCTCTCCGACCCAGTACGCCCGCACCCCCGACGACCCCCACGGGGTCGTCTCGTCGCTCGGGAACGTCATCGCATTGCCCGACACCGGCGTGTTGTCCGTCAGCGGGACGAGCGAATCGCCCTCGAGCGCCAGCGACATGATCTCGCGCGCGAACTCGGGCGGCACCGCGTATCCGCCATCGGCGCCCGCGCCCTCGTTGGCGTACGTGACGGCGCAGCGGCCATCAGGCGTTGATCGATGCCCACCCCGGGGTTTGTCGCGGCGCGATACACGGACGCCGCGAATTCGCCGAAGTGGCGGAATCCGCCGTTCGCCTCGGCGGCGCGCTCGACGACCTCGATGCGCGCACCGTCGCGCACCTCGAGCGGCACACCGGCGACGGACGCGGCCGCCTCCATCAGCACCTGCTCGCGCTCGATCTGGGGACCGAGCGCCGCGATCGCGGCCATCTCGGCGTCGAACGCTGCTTGTTCGTCGGCCGTCAGATCGCGATCCGCATCCGATGCGGCCGCGTTGATCTTCTCGGCCGCGGCGACGTGCGCCGCTTTGCGGGCCAGGAGCCCGCGAAGTCGCTTGTTCATGTCCATGTCCTCATTCAGATCACAGATCAGATTGGTCAGTCTGCCGGCAGCATCGGCCGCGCGATCACGCCGACGCCAAACGGAGAGCGTTTGCGTTGCGGCCGACATGCGACCGCTTGCGTGCGTTTTGCAGCCGATCGAGCGTGGCGTCGAGCGGCTCGATGCGATCGACCATCCCGCGCGACATCGCCTCGCGAGCGACAAATGCCCGGCCCTCGCCGTACTGCTCGCCGCGCACCACGTCGACGCCGACCCCGCGGCCCTTGGCAATCGATGCTGTCATGACAGCCCCGTAGTGGTCGACTTGCTCCTGCAGCGTCGCCCGCGCCTCGTCGGACAACGGGGCGACGGACGCGCCCTCCGCTTTGTGCCGCCCATAGTGGACGATGCTGTATTTGATGCCCGCAGCCGCGTCCGCTGCCGACGTGTCCGCATGCACCGCGAGCACGCCGATCGATCCGACCATCGCCGATGGCGAGGCGACGATCTCATCGGCAGCCGATGCGATCCAGTACGCCGCCGACGACATCAGCGCATTTGCGTGCGCGACGATCGGCTTTTGCCCGCGAGCGTGCAGGATGGCGTCCGCCAGCTCCGGCGTGCCCATGACCGACCCGCCGGGCGAATCGACGTCCAGGAGGATCGCCGCGACGTTGGGGTCTGCAAGCGCCGCCCGGAATTGCCGCATCACGATCTCGGACGACGTACCCGATGGGCCGCTGACAGACTGCACCATCCGCGCGCGGTGAGCGACGACCCCCCAGACGGGAATCACGGCGACCGACCCCGGCGCAACGGTGTTGTGCCGCTCGGCCGCCGCCGCTTTGGGCTCGGCAATCGCCGCATCGATCTGCGATGGGTCGAGCACCACCCCGGCCGCATGACGCGCGAGGACCGCGACGACGCGATCGAGCGCGCCGGCATCCATCGCCCACACTTGCGACAGCAACGCCGCCATCAGCCTATTCATCGTCTGCGATCCTCAAAATTTCTGCGCCGCCGAGCGCCCGCCAGTCGGCCAGTGTTGCCAGCGCGTCCCTTCGGACGCGTGGAGCTCATCAAACCGCGCGGCGCACACGCGATCGGCTGTCGATTGATCAACCGATAGCACCTTCGCCAACCACGGCGCATGCGCCTCGTAAAACTCGACGATCCGCTCGGCCGAGGAGGATTTCGCCATTGCGCGCTCGACCCCGTTGCACTCGCGCGTGACTGCACGATCTGCCGCCGCGAGCATCATCGCCGCGGCGCGGCGCGGCGCCGGATTCTGCCCCGGGGGCTGCGGCTCGGGTTTCCCGCTCGGCTGCGTGCGCCCCATGTTCAGCGGAGCCAGCGGCTCATCGAGCCCATCGAGAGGTTCCATGCTCTCGGCAAGGCGCACCTCGTTGCGCGTCATCCAGCCGTCTGCAATTGCCGCGTGGTAGTAGTTCGACCGCGCCTGCGAGTCGCCGCGCAGCAGTTGCCGCACGTCAAACTCCGCTCGCAAATCCTCGGCCTCGACGTCGAGCAGCAGTTGCGTTTCGACAGCCTCCTCCCACCGCCGAAACAGCGCCATCACCACCGAATTGTAAAAATCGTGCGACTGCTGCTCGATGTTTGCAAACGTTGCCCGGTCCAGTATTCCGACCAGGTGCGGAGGGACCAGAAACATCCGGCAGAGATCGGCGTCGGAATACTTGCGCGACTCCAAAAACTGCGCGTCCTCGTTTGTCATCCCGAGCTCGTGCAGTTTCATCCCGCGATCCAACACCGGCGTGCTGTACGCGCTCCCACCAGACAAGCCGGATCGGAATCGCTGTTGGAATTCGGCGTGCGCCGACGCGTCCTTGAACTGCCCGGGCACCTCGACCCACATGCCAGCGTGCCGCGCGCCGTTGCGCAGGAACCGCCCGGCGTAGTCCTGCGCAACCAGCGCATTGCCGATCGGATCGCGCATCGCGTCGACGACCGACAGACCCGAAAACCCATCCATCGACAACGCGCGGAGATGGAATACCTCCGAACTGGCAAGCGCGCGCTCTTGCCCGCGCCAATCTGTCACCAGATACCGCACGTCGAAGTCGGATACCTGCTCGATCTTGATCCGGTCCGGGTGCAGCGGGACCAGCGCCAGGATCTCCCCGGCCTGGCCGTAGACAATCTGCGCGTAGGCGTTGGACCGCAGGCACAAATGCGCCTGCAACATCTCGCGCAGTTCAAACGGCGATTGCCAGTCGTTCGGACGTCGGCGCAACACCCGGTCCAGCGGATGACCGCGTGCCTGCTGTGCAACCCCCCTCATGAGTCCGAAGGGGACTTTGGCCACCGCCTCCGACAATATCCGCACGCACGCCAGCACGACCGATAGTCGCATCGCGCTGTCCGGCCCGACTCGCGCGCCGCTGGCCGACACCGCGCCGACCGGCTGATACCAAAAATCGTCGTCGGCGCTCGGCCGTTCGGCCGACAGCATGCCCGCTGTGACAAACATCAGGCGCGCCGCACGACAGCGAGCGTGACGACGCTCATCGCCGACGCCCACGCCCCGCCGATCAGCAACGCAAACGCGCCGCCCCAGATCATCGCGGCGCCCGCAATGATCGCTGCCAGGCTGAGCGTTTGCGTGGCGTTGTAAACAGTCGCCGGGCTGATCGTCATACGAAAAACACCTCGCCATCGTGGATTTGCCCGGCCTCTTGCGCGCCAGCAGCAACCCCAATCGCCATCACCAATGCGACCAGCGCGTCAATGCGCCCGGTCGCTCTGGATTTCGTCAGGCGCCGCCCGCCCGTGTGGTCGGACTCCGCGATCGCCGACGCTGCTGCGGCCGTCAGCGCGGGGTGCATCCCGTGCCGCAGCGACCCATTGAGCAAGACAGCCTCGAACGCATCGATTGCCGGCGTCATGTCGCGATACCCCTGCCCGTGCGGGTGCAACCGCTCGATCCAGTGATCGAGACCGACGCGCTCGAGCGAGGCCCGGAACACGTCGATGCGCCAGCGGTCAAACGCGACGCGCTGTACGTCCCAATCGCCACACTCGTCCGCGCAAAACCGCGCGATGTCGTCGTAGTCGATCGACGCGCCGCGCGTCAAAAATAGCGCACCGTCGCGCGCCCAAACGTCGTAGGCTGCGCGGTCGCGCCTCGCGCGCTCGTACAAGCCCTGCTCCGGCGCCCAGACAAAGGGGCGCGCGCACCACACATCGTCGGCCTGCCAAACCTGCACCATCGCAGTCAGGTCCGATCGCGCCGACAGATCCAGGCCGACCCAGCACGGTTCGCCCGCGTAGTCCGGCACGGCGCCGCCGCACGCAACCCACGCGGACCGCGACACCAGCAGCGCATCGGCGGCCACACGCTGATTCGCAATGAGGTTGCGGAACGCCGCCTCCTTGCTTTTCATCCGCTTGGCCTCGTCGGCCATGCGGCGCACCTCAGCCTGATTCATCAGGTGCCAGTTCGGCTGAGCACAAGACAAGACGTCCATATCAAACGGGTCCGCGTCCTCCGGGACCGCGTACAGGATGCACTTGCTCTCCGGGTCCGCGCCCGTCATCGCATCATCGATCAGCATCGACAGCAGATCGCCATCGCTGGGCGCCTGCGTGCTGATGATGACCGTCAACGGCGATTCCTGCGCCGCGCACGCCGTTTCGAGCGCGTCGTACAGTTCGTCGCGCGGGCCGACAACCTGCCCGAGCTCATCGTGCACGACGAGCGCAGGCGACAGCCCGTATTTGGTTTTCGCGTCGGCCGAAAGTGCCTTGTACTCTGAGCCGAGCTCCGTGCAGACGATTTCTTTGACCGTGTCGCGAACCGTCAGGTAGTGATCGAGATCCGGTGACAGCCGGATCATTTTCAGCGCCAGGTCAAACAGCACCGATGCTTGATCGCGTGACCGCGCAGCCGAGTACAACTGCGAGTTCGGCAGCGCCTCAGGACCGCACAGGTGCAACAAAACCAAAAACGCGGCCGTCGTCGTTTTGGCGTTCTTCCGCGGGAACGACAGGATCATCCGACGCGTCGGCGACCCGTAAATCTCCTCGAGCCACCGTAACTGCTCGGGCGACAGTTTGACCGGCCGGCCAACCAGCCGGCCCTCCGGGACTCTCAGGTGTTGCTCGATCCAGTCCGCATTGCGCCTGGCCCGTGCGGACAGGTCGCCACGTCTCAACCGACAGACTCCCAGGGCCGAGCCGGGCCGCCACCCTTCGCCGTTTTCGTGGCCGCGACACGGTCAGACGTGCGCGCCGAGGGGCACAGCCGCAATTTGACCGCCATCTGGGCCATCGCCGACGCCTGCGACGTGAGCATCTGGTGCGACGGGTTGACGTACTCGCGGCCGTTGTCGCCGACAAACGTCATCCCGCGCGCCTCGATATCCGCGGCGGCGCGCTTGTAAACACGGCCGCCACGACATACGCGGCGAGTAGCGGCACGTCGCCCGGCCGAAAATAGTCGGCCGGCAGCGAATCGACGATCGTCACCCATTCGGCCGCCTGCTCCGGCGTCAGATGGGCTGGCGGCTGCACGCGCGCGTGCGCCATCCGGACCACCCCCATTCCGTTTTTGCTCGATTTGGTCATGGCATCGCCCGGCCGCGAATGACGGCCAATAGTCCGAATTTATGGTTTCGAG
>JADJEE010000010.1 GCA_016709225.1 Deltaproteobacteria bacterium
AGGCCGGCTGACCGCGATCGCGCGCCTCGGCGACCCGGGCCAGCGCGCGCTGGGCCGAGAGGTGGACGATGTAGATCGGCACGCCGGCCAGCCTCGGCCAGGGCCAGGGTGCCTTTCGGTGCCGGTGGCCTCGGCGACCTCGGGTCGGGTCAGCGCGTGGTGGATCGGCGCGGTGTGGGCCGGCGGCCCGCGCCCGCTCGATCAACACGTCGATCGGCAGCCCGATCTCGGCGTGCATCGTGACGAGCGCGCCCAGCTCGCCGGCGCGCAGGAGCGCGCGGAAGATCTGCTGGTCGTCGCCAGGCTACACGCCGGGGGTAGGCCATGAACATCTTGAAGCTGGTCACGCCTCGCCCGACCATCGCCGCCATGCCGTCGAGGGTCGCGGCGTCAGCCTGGGTCAAGATCATGTGCAGGCCCAGTCGATCGACCTTGGGCTCGGCCTTGGCGTGCCAGGTGTTTCAGGCTGGCGGCCAGCGACCGCGCGCGATCCTGGATCGCGGTAGGCTGACCGTCGTCGTCCGCCGTGGGCCGCCGCGACCGTGCCGGTGGCGAAGTCATCGGACGTGAACCCGCCGGGGAACGGCAGCTCGAGGTGGGTGTGGACGTCGACGCCGCCGGGCGACGTAGCGCCCGGTGGCGTCGATCGTGCGATCGGCGACGCCCAGGGCCGCGCGCTGGCTAGGCTCGGTCAGCGCGACCACGCGCTCGCCGTCGATCACACGTCGGCGCGGAAGGTGTCGCTGGCGGTGACGACGGTGCCGTCGGCGATCAGGGTGCGTGCCATCAGGTGGACCATCTTTCTCCGCGGCGCGCCCGATGGAACCCGGCCCGCCACAAACCCGACGGAGGCCCTGCGGCACCGGCTCGCCATCGCCCGCACCGCGTGGAGGTGCCGGCTCGCGAAGCAGCGCGCTTGCGTGAGCGTGATCCCGGTCGCGGGAAGCCCGTCGGCCTTGCGGTCGGACCGGGCGCTGGGGTAGCTTCGTCGAATCCGGGCAGGGGCGGCGTTCCCCGACGGCCTCGGCGACGCGCCCCGAGGCGGCAGGGGAGAGGCACGATGATCTGTAAGCGTGGTTCGCAGGGTGAGACAGAGCGTGGTTCGCAGCGCGAGTCAGCGCGCGGTTCGCAGCGCGAGTCATCGCGTGGGTCGAGGGTCCTGGGCGCCGTGGCGGTGCTCGCGGCCTGCGCGAGCTTGACCTGTAGCGGCGACGACGGGACCGGCGGCGACCGGGTGCTGCGCGGCGTGGTCTACACGACCGAGCCGCGTGGTGGGTGCAAGCGACGGTGCGCAGTCTCTTCAATGACTTCGCGTACTGTACAGGTGTTCCGACGGCCGACGATGGCAGCTTCGTCTGCCCGATCCTGGCTGGCGACGACGGCAACTGGTACGTCGTCGCCGAGGGCGGGGCCGGGCTGCCGGCCGGGACGACGCTACGCGGCGGTGTCTCGACGTCGTGCCGCTCGAGGAGCGCACTGATCACGGTCAGCCGGTGTCGGATCTCGCGGTGGCCCTGGCCGACGCGCGGGTCGCGACCGGCAAGGACCCTGATCGACTCGCCGCGTATCACACGGCGGTCGCGCTGTTCGACGCCCACTGGGACACCGACCCCTTCGACGCCGACGTGAAGGATCTGACGGCGCCGTCGGGCCTCGACGACGGCGCGAAGTTGACGTTGGCGATCCACGGTCTGGCCCAGCTCGCGGCCCAGGCCGCCGTCGAGCAAGGGGTCGCCGCCGGGTCGCTCACCCAGCTTCAGCTCCTCGCGCTCCTGCGCCAGGACGTGGCGGCGCCGGGCGAGGTCTTCGACGGCGAAGGCGGCGCGCTGCGCCTCGGCACCTGCGCCGACGGGCTGTTTCTGTGTGCGAGGTCGGCGCCGACTCGCTGCGCGGGTATCTCGGCGGCGCGATCCCGGCCTTCGCGCGGACGCCGGCCAACGGCACCGGCCTGGGGCGCGACGATCTGCTGACCTGGCTCGAGCGTCTGCGCACCAACGCCCCGCCGCCGACGCCAACGGCGTGGCGAGCGTGACCGTCGAGGTGGTCGGCGCGACCGCGACGGTGACCGACACTGACCCGAGCCCCGAGCGGTTCGTGGCGATGGTGCCGGTGGCCGGGCTCCCCGAGGGCCCGCTGATGTTGACCGCGACCGCCCGCGATCTCGACGACAACACCGCGTCGGCGAGCCGCGGCGTGGTGATCGATCAGGTGAGCGGCGGCACGATCTCGGGCACCGTGACCAAGGGCCGCGTCGCCGGCGCGACGGTGACCGCGTACCGCTATGGCGACGGCGCGGCGCGGCGGTCGGCACCGGGACCACCGACGCCATGGGCAACCTGACCAACCTGCTGGTCGCCGACGGCACCTGCAGGCCGATCCTCCTCGAGGCCACCGGCGGCAGCTACGCCGAGGACTCGCAACCGGCGACCAGCGTGACCCTCGACGTCGCCGACCGCCTGCGCACCGTGATCCGGCCTACACCGACGGCGCCTCGCTGTCGGCGGTGCAGCTCACGCCGCTTCACCGTTTCGCGGTCGCGTACCTCGAGTACCTGACCAGCACGAGCACCGGCGGCGCCGACCTGGCCGCGCGCTGGGCCACCGCCCACGGCGCGATCGAGGCCCACTTCGGCGTCAGTAACGTCCGCGACGTCACGCCGTCGCCGCCGGCGCAGGTCGACACCCTCGCCGCCAACGATCGCTACGGCCTCGTCCTCCTGGGCATCTCGCGCGCCGCGTGGCGCGCGTCGGCGGCCGGCGGTGGCGACGCCGGCGCCTTCGGCTCGGCGGTCAACGGCTACGCGGTGACCCGAGCCTGGGCGCGGGATCTCGGCGACGGCTGCTGGGACGGGCGCGCCGGGACGACGATGCTCACCTACGGCGGTGTTACGCCGCTCACCGCCGAGGCCGCGCGCCTGCACCTGGCCCAGGCCATCGTCGACTACCTCGGCGACGGCGCGCAACCAGACCACCTTCACCACCGCCGCCGACGTCCTGCCGCTCCTCGACACCGTGGCGCTGGCCGCGACCTCGGCGCCTGGCGCGTGCGCCGGCGGCGCGCTCTTCGCGACGCCGGGGCGGCCCTTCGATCGCGAGCCGCCGGTCATCACCTTCGCGACGCCGGCCGAGGCCGCCTACCTGCGCGGCACCTTCGAGGTGTTCGCCAGCGCGGTCGACAACCTCGACGGGACGCCCCACCGTGACCTTCGTCACCCCGCGCTGATCGACGACGACACCGACGGCCACGAGGTCCACGACGACGTGGTGTCGACCGCGCTGCCCGACGGGCCCTTCGCGATGGAGGTCCGCGCCGTCGACGACAGCGGCAACGCCGCGACGGCGACGCGCACGGTCACGATCACAACACCGCCCCGAGCGTCACGATCACCGGCCCGGCCACCGACGGCGGCTTCTACGCCGGCGTGGTCTCGGCTCGGCTGGACCGTCACTGAGGCCAACCCGCAGGGCGTCACGGCTACCCTCGACGGCGCTCCGGTCTCGCCCGGCTCCCAGGTCGCGAACGCCGGCGCCCACACGCTGGTCGTCACCGCCACCGATCGCACCGGCGCGACCGCCACCGCGACGCGCGCGTTCTTCATCGACAACACGCCGCCGGTCATCACCACCGTCGTCGCGCCGACCGGCGCCGTCGTCCGCCCGCCGATCACGATCACCGCCACTGCCACCGACAACCTGATGGCCCAGGGCTCCCTCGGCAGCGCCCTCGCCGTCACCGGCGCCCCGCCGCCGCCCGCCGGCACCCCGGGCGCCCCCGCCGACGGCAGCCGCACCCTCGCGCTCACCTACGCCACCGCCGCCGACGGCCCCCTCGCCGCGACCTTCACGATCGCCGATCGCGCGGGCAACGCCGCCACCCCGCGCACCGTCAACCTCACCGTCGACCAGACCAACCCGATCCTGACCTGGTCGACCGCCAGCCTCACGCTCGTCGGCGGCACCTACTGGACCAGCGCCGCCACCGTCACCCTCACCGGCACCGCGACCGACTCGAACCTGGCCGGCGTGAGCGCGAGCTGGCCAGGGGGCTCGGCGACCGCGACCCTGGCGGGCGCGAGCTGGACGATCGCCGGGGTTCCGGCGCCCAGCGCGGGCCACGCGGTCGCCGTGCGCGCCACCGATCTGGCCGGCAACTTCATCAAGCAGATCCGGACCGTGCGGTCCGATGTCACGCCGCCGGTCGTCGACTTCACCACGACCACGGTGCGCGACGAGCGCCGACACCGTGACGTTCTCGACAGGAACCAGCGTGGCCTACAGCGGTCCGACCCGCGATCCCAACCACAACCACGTCGGCCCGGCCGTCACCCTCGGCGCCGCCGATAGCTGCGCGACCGCGCCGGTCGTCGAAGAAGTAATACGCCTACCTCCTCGACGAGGTGCGGCCCGTGTCGCCGGAGTCCAACGGCGACGGCCCCGGCGGCTCGAACCCGCTGCGCATCGCCGTCGCGCCCACCGACGACGGGGTCGGCCTCACCACCGTGCAGTACCGCGTCGTCAACGGCGTCACCGGCACGCCGCTCCTCGACTGGACCACCCTGGCCTCGCCCACCGCCCAGCTCGTGCCGCTCTACCGCGCCAGCGTCACCGCGCCCTCGATCCCCGCGCTGGGCACCACCACCGGCCTCGTGCGCTTCGAGGCCCGGGCCGTCGACGCCCTCGGCCGCACCGGCCCCGTCTCGTCGCGGTGCTGGAACCAGACTCTACGCCGCGCCCATCGAGATGGGCGAGCCCGCCGCCGTCGCCGCCACCAACGGCCCCACCGGCTCCGGCAAAGTGGGGCCTCGGCCTCCTCAACCTCGCCGACGCCACCTCGCCGATCGATCCGGTGTCGATGATGCTCCAACCGGCGTCGCCGGCCCGGCTGGCGCCGGCCTCTACGAGTTCTCGGTCTGGAACCCCACGAACGAGACCGTGTACCTTTCGGTCGACGTCGACGCCCTGCCGTCGACCGGGACGGCCGCAGCCAAGTGGTCGAACTCCTACTACGCGGGCAAGTGGGTCTACCGCCAGACCACCGTGAACACAACTGCACCCTCGCCGGGTCGTGTGCCTTCGATCCCGACGTCGGCGTTATCATCTGCGGGATCGACTACAGCCGCCCGGGCTGTGAGCAGATCGGGCCCTCCGGTCCTTCGAACAACGGTTTGCAGTCGCGTGGCCCCGTCGACCTTGCTGCCAGCTTCTTCGACGTGCGGATCTGGCGGCAGGATCCTGTGCCGGCACACTCACCGAGTTGACCCAATGCGCCGGTTGCTCCACGACCCCGTCGAGCGGTGTGCGCCGCGTCAGCGTCGCCTTGCCCCCGCGCGGCTCCGGAGACGTCCCGCCAGTGCGCTACTGGATCATGCCGGTCCTCCGGCCGAACTCCGCCATGGCCCCGGCCGCCGGTGTGGCAGGCGAGCACCAGGTCGCCGGTCAGTACCTGACGGGCAACGTCATGGAGAGCCGCACCGGCTGCACCCACTTCGATCAGCGCGGCGCAACCGGCGTCTTCTGCGACACCCGCCGCGAGTACTGGAAGATGAACTACCTGAAGTCGATCTCGGTGACCAACGTGGGCCTACGTACCGCGACAGTCTTTACGGCTCCACTTCCACCAGTGTTCCGCTCCCACCGGAGAACCTCGACTCCGCAAACGCCAGAAGCATATTCGCCCGCTCCTGCCCTTGACGACGAGCGATCCCGAAGCGCTTCCCACCCCGCAGGAATAAGAGAACCATGACTAGCACCAACATTTCGAAGCTTGCGATCGCAGCCTGTGGACTCTTGGCGGGCGTGGTTCTCGTCGTGTCGTGCAGCGACGACTCACCTGGTGATGCCGACGCGGCCGCCTGCGATTGCCCGGCTGCGGAGCCACCGCTGAACGGGCGCATCGTTGCTGTCCGTGCATCGAACCCGATCCAGCCCGGTACCGGGGGCGGTCAAGGTGCGTCCTGTCCGGCGGGTGCCATCGTTCTTGGCGGTGCCTGCGAGGTCATGACCCCTGACCGCGCTATTCAAGTGCCAGCAGCCGCGTGGACCGCTCGGCCAACCACGCGTATGTCTGCGAGTGGTCCGCGCGAGACGCGACGGTCGCCAACACCGGCACAGCCGAAGCGATCTGCCTCGTCCCGGCGCAGTAAGACGGCGGGCTGGCGTGAATCGGTGACCGGGTGATGGCCAGGACACGCCAGGACCCGGTCGACGTCCCGGCGGCCCGCTGCAGTGGGTCATGAGGGTCATGACTGTCCTCCGTCCTAGCCAATCGGAGAAGACGATGAGCAACAAGTCGACTTGGCTTATTGGAGCCGCATCCGGAGCCGTTCTGAGCCTCACCCTCATTCTTGCATGCAGCGACGACTCACCGGGTGATGCCGATGCCGCGGTCTGCGACTGTCCGGCCGCCGAGCCGCCGATCGCCGGTCGAATCATGGTCGTGCAGGCGTCAAACCCGATTCAGGTCGGCACCGGTGGCCAACAGACGGTTTTCTGCCCGGCTGGTGCGGTTTGTCCTCGGCAGGGCGTGCGACGTCACGACCGACGATCCCGAGGTCCAGGTGCAGAAGTCGGCGTTCGTGCGCAATGCACAGCAGGGCTACCGGTGTCGGTGGTCAGCGGTCAACACAACGATGGCGAACACCGGCACGGCCGAAGCGATCTGCCTCGTCCCTGCGCAGTGATCCGGAGGGCGCCCGGGCCCACATAGGTGCAAAAGGCCGGCGAGGTCGGCCGGAAGGCCCCGTCGTTACGGGGCGTTGTGGGACCGGCAGGAGAAAAAGCAGCAATAACAACGGCTTCGATGGCTGTGGCGAGAAATCGGTCGCGGGCACGCAACCGGCGACGGGTGGGCCCGATACCTCGCCCATGACACCCGGTGACCCGCGTACGTGGCCTTGGTCGAGAGCCGAGATGACCCGGAATCCGGCAAGGGCCGGGGAAGGTCGGACCGCCGCCTTCGTAGAACGAGACGATCGAGCGCACGCTCGCCGGCGTTGGGGTCGGCGGGCGGAGCGCCCTGAAGGTGGCACGCGATGAGCGACTTCGACGATGACGATCGCAGCGTAGCGGGACCGCGGGCCTCGGGGGCTGCGCCGCGCGATCCAGCGTCGGGATCGGCGACCGGCGCGGGCAAGCGGACGCGGACGCAGGGCCCTGGCACTGCGGCCACGGGGGCGGCGACGGGTGACGCGTCGGCCGGCGAGGCGGATGGC
>JADJEE010000011.1 GCA_016709225.1 Deltaproteobacteria bacterium
GTTTCCGAGAACCAAAAGGGTTTCTAAAAATAGATTCCTGGTTTCCGAGCGTGAAAAAGGTTTTCGGTTTCCGACAATACCAAATTTAATACTCGAATGGTAGGCGAGAATACTTTTTTCTTGGTTTAGGAAAACAATAAGGGTTTCCGAAAATCAAAAGGGTTTTCTAGAATACCAATAATGCCAGTCAAGAAGATTGCTTTGGGACTGGGTATCCGAGAATACCTTTTCTTAACACTCGCGGTTTCCGAGAATACCCCATCAGAAAATAGGTAGACTAGAAAACTAGAACAGGTTTTCGAAAATACCAAATGGAAATAACTTGAAATAAAAGTTGGTCTTGGTTTCCGAGAATACTCAAAATTTCAAGTAAAGCGAATTTCTATTTTTTTCATTCTAGATTCAGTCAACGGATGACCGAATAGTAAGTTAGAATTGTGATGAACAAATCGAATATTTCTCAATCACTGCCTTTCTGTTTTAGATTGCTGTGGTCGATTGGTTCCGGTTAGTTATGCGACGTAATTGAGTTCTGTGTCAAACTGAATCTTTTTATCATAGGCATGGGGTAAGGTTTGGTGATGGGAAGTTGCGTGGTTGGTGATGACGCTGAATAAGCGTCGTTGGTTGGCTTTGATTGGATGTTATGCTGATCCATCGGTTCGGTGAATTTCTGTGTGAAGAGAATAGGATGACAGGGATGTTGTGTGTTGCTTGCAGTGTGAGTGCTAGTTGCTCGATATACGGAAAGTTTTTGTCCGGTGGCGTGTCGGTGATAGGGAACCGCAAAATCAGTTATTTTTTGGTCCCGGGACCGGGACCGGGACGGATTTGCAGTTCCCTAGTCGGTGAAGTAGAGAAGGTAATGAGTACGCTCCCGTTATTGGTATCGAGTTGAGTGCAGGTGTCGTAAATTTCCAAGCCGACGCTACTAATAACATAGAAAAGTCATGGTGCTTCGGTTTGGACTCTCGAGTTGTATATGGAACTTGGGAGTTGAATGTTGCATATTCTGCGAAACAATCTAGTAACTTGTCTGTTGATGTTGTATGGTTTGTTCATCTTCTCGTTACCATGTGGTTGGGTGGTTTAGTTATGAGAAGTTTCAAGCAGTTTTTGGTTCACTTGAAAGTAGTTTTTCGGGTACGGTTAGCACCGTCTGATCGGGGAAAGGGTCCGGAACATGCAGAAAGAGCAATTTTCATGCGGGATATCTGGGTTTCTGAAATCGATATTCGGGTTCTCGAGTAGGTTTTCTACGGAGCTTGAAGACTGATTTTAAGTATTTTCGAAAACCCTTAAAGGGTTTCCTATAGTAACAAATTCGGAAAAAAATTCGTAGAATAAGAAACCCTAGTACGTTCGGAAAATTTTCCTAAACCTTTAAAGGGTATATGCTGTTCTAATAAACCCTTAAAGGGTTTTTGTGCAAAAGGGTATTTGAGGAAAAGGGTATTTTAAACAAAAAAAGGGTTTATGCCAAGAAAAAGAAAAGTTTATCAATCTACCCTTTAAGAAAAGGGTTTTTCATTCTACGACCAAAAACGGATATTTCCGTCATCTCGTAAAAAGCGTTTATCATTCTTCATTTAGGGGTTTATTATTCTACTCTTTAATGAAAACCGTTTTCTAGTCTACGGTGAAAATTTTGTTGTTCTACCGTTTGAAAATATGCTCTTCTTCTTCATTCTTACATGAAGCATTCTGATATCTTGAGTATTTCCAGACGAACACATTGCGACTAGAAGAGATATTATAGAAGAATCTAAAGCTTTAGAAAGTTCCAGACAGTATTGACCTATCAAATTTTGAATAATATTTCTGTTTTAAAAATATAGCCATTTATAAGTGTTATGCTTTGAGAGTTTCTTAAACAGAAAGGTTTGAGACGGTGTTCTAAAATGATTTCAAACTTAGTTCTAAACGTTCTGCTCTGCTAAAAGAATTTATCTAATTAATATAGAATATTTTTTAAATAACCATTCATCTGATATAAAAACTGGAAAAATTAATTGGTCTACTTTAATTATATTTGGTAAGCTTCTTTCAATTCCGAATAAATAAATTTTATTCCAAATTATTACTATGGCTTTTTTCCACAAAAATGAGCAAACTTATTCCACAGAACCTCATCTAATTCAAAACTATGTTTCATACTATACAATTTGAGCGTCAATTTGATCGAATGGATAACTCGTCAGACAATCATGAGATACGTCATACGTTCGAATCCAAGGGATACCCGTAAGTAGTGAAAATATTTAAATTAATCAATGAGTGTACATGTTTACACCTTATGAAGTGCCATCTAAATCTGAATAAAAGCAAGGTAATGATTGGTCAATTTCCAAAATATTTTTTGTGATCTTTAAGTGTTGTTATCTCTCTAGAAAGGGTATTTTGAAAGGGTTTATCAAAGGGTATATGACAAATTTACATACGGCAAAAAGGGTTTATGAGAGGGTTTAGGATAATTTTACATATGGCAAAAAAGGTTTATGAAAGGGTTTATGACAGTTTTACATACGGTAAAAAGGGTTTATTATACGTTGCACTTTCATCAACCCTTTTAGAATTTTTTGCTATTTTTCAAATTTTCTGCCACTTTCATGCGGTTTTGACGAAATTGATCGGAGTAGTCCTACGTAACTTTTAATGCTGCATACGTTGGACACTTCAATGATTATAAATTAGTTAATGAAGCACCACTTTGAGATTATTGACCGAGTGAAAGTGAGGATTTTTAAAATAACGTGTTTTCCGTAGAGCACATCACAAAGATGGCCAAAACTCTCGGTCGAAAAG